>DRJZ01000087.1 GCA_011052015.1 Acidiferrobacteraceae bacterium
GCTAATGTTGCCTGGCTTTTGTGAATAAATTCTCTGGCCAGGTCAATATAATCCTGGTGAGTTTGGACAATCGCGTCCTGTTGTCTTTGCTTTTTATAGATGTTCCTGATATTCCCAGCGGCGCAGAATTCTTGCTTTATCAGAAAAGAATTGGATATGTCGCAAATAGAAGTACCCTCAAAATTTAATGTCCTTCAACACCTGGTCAAACTGAGTGTTTGTTTTCGTCGATAGTCTCAATTATGGGGCAACCGTCCTCGCTTCCACGGCATAGATTGAGCAGTAACTGCAGTTCGTCGCGCAGGGTCTTTATCTCTGCAAGACTGGCCTCTATCTCGGCTAATTTTTTGGCCGTGAGTTGACGCACTTCATTTTTGGCATGCTGTGGGTCGACACGCATGCTCATCAGTTCGCCAATCTCTTTCAGGGAAAAATTCATCTTCTGCGCCCGTTGGATGAAACGCAGACGCGAAAGATCCTGGCCGCCATAAATGCGGATGCCAGATGGCGTCCGGTTAACCGGCGGCAACAAACCAATCTTCTCGTAGTAACGTAGCGTATCCGCGCTTAGACCCAACAGGCGAGTAACATCACCTATACGATGGTGCTTTGTTGCATCAATATTTAGCGTCGAAGATACTTTCAATGGCATGACTCGTTTAGTTTTTTTTCAAGAATTTTTCGCAGCTTCTTTTCAGAAGGTAATGCAGTAATAATGAGTTCACCATCCACAGCAATGGCCGGAGTGGCCAACACACCCAAGGTAACAGCATAGTCCATCTCTTCTAAAATATTCACAGTGCGCCAATGAATGCAATCACCCCCGATGTCCTCTGTAATTTTTTTTAATACATCATTAGCTCGACCGCACTTTCTGCAACCAGGTGAGGAAAAGATTTCGACATATATGCTCATATTTTTGACGGCCTATTTTTTCATGGGCTGCCACTTTTGGACCCGGTTATTAACGTAATCGGCCACAAAGACCGTCCCATCATCGGCGACCGAGACGGCAATGGCTTTATCGAATTGGCCCGGTCCATGGCCCTTTTTGCCGAACGCGGTCAGGAACGTGCCATCTGGTGAAAACTTCTGGATGCGATTGTTGTAAAAGTCGGCAACAAACACATTACCCCGTGGCCCGATGTCAACCGAGGTCACGGTGGCGAACCAACCGTTGAACGGCCCGAAGATATTGAGTGCAAACGGCCCACCCCATTTTCGCAGGAATTTTCCATTTGGTCCGAAGACCTGAATCCGATCGTTGTAACCATCGGCGGCGTAGAGGGTGCCATTGGTTGCCAGCGCAACGTCAGTGGGGTAATTGAACTCACCTGCCCAAATGCCAATCTTACCCGTGATCCCCCATTGTTTAACGAAACTACCGTCGGCACGCAGGTGTTGAATGCGTTGGCCGTAAAAATCGGCAACAAAAAGATCGCCATTGGCTGCCACCGCCACCCCGCCCGGTGAACCGAATTCGCCAGGCCCCTTACCCGCCTTGCCGATGGCGCGAAGCGGCGTCCCATCCAGCGTGAACACTTGAATACGGTCATTCCAATAATCTACGACGTATAACTCATTGCCGGAAATATTCAGATTCATTGGCCGACCGAGCTGACCGGGACCATCACCCCGGGTGCCAAATTGACGCTTGAAGCGGCCGTCGAATTCAAAGACCTGAATACGGGCATTGCGTGCGTCGCTGACAAATACCTCGCCAGCGTGGACGACAATGCCAGTGGGATCATTAAACTGGCCCGGGGCCGCACCACGTTCGCCCCACGCCGCCACAAAAACATAACCGGGTTCGGAGGCCGACGGCACCCAGACAAGCCAGATGACTGCCGCGAAACCCAGCAACAGGGCCACTATGCCACCCGCTATTTTCAGAATTATTTTACGCATTATGCGTGTGCGAAAGGTATTTCCGTCTTTTCTCAAAAAGCCAATATAACATCAATAAATTATGAACACATAAGCCCAGTCATTACCCACAAACTTTCCAGAAGAACCTAAAAACCCAACCCAATCCGTAGCGGAAGAGCCAGGAACGCGGTAAAAAACCCGACGCCCCAGACAATCACCGAACTCCAGTAGATGCGCTGGTTCCAGACCTGAGTCTTGTTGCACAGTTCGCCCAATTCCGGGTCAGCGGGACAACTGCGGCCCGGACGGTACATAATCCAACCCGACAGACCAAGCATGAATGCAGAACCTGCAAATACCCATTCCTTGTGCTGGCTCAGCGTAATCAAAACCGGGAAGCTGCTGGTCATGGCCGCCACCGTGGCGCCGAGTCCCAGAGTCACAAGCATGATGGGTAGCGCACAACAAATCAGCGTGCCAGTCGATGCGAACAAGGTGAGCCAGGTCAGGCCACCCTGGCGCCTATCTGCCAGCGCGATTGTCGTCTCCTGGCTCACAGGGCCTTCTCGGTCATGCTGCGATAGGTGAAACCTGCGTCTTTGAAGAGCTGGGTCATCTGCTTTTCCGTCAGCTTGACCCCATCCGCGACTTTCACTATCACCAGGCCCTTGTTGAGGTCCACGTCGATCTTTTCCACACCTTCTATCTTCTTTAGTTTTTTCTCGATGCCATAAGCGCAGTAGGGACAGGCCAGACCGTCCACGCGCATCTGATATTGCGTTCCGGCGGCAAGCACCGGAATACTCCAAACCAGGGCCATCAATAGCAATGCAATTAACTTTTTCATGATACTACCTCTCTCTTTAAATTTGGCTCTAACATAATGGGCACGAAAGTTACCCGACATATCTACAGGTGCCACTCGAAAATAAGCTTGACACGATAATCGGGTTCCTCTTGATCGCCATTTAGATCCTGGTAGATGGGAATCTGCACACCGGCCTTGATGGCAAAGTTACGCTGGGTCCAGAAGATACCGGGGGACAAAAAAATTTGGGTGCCACCGGTATTGGCAAGTTCAAACCCGTTACGCTCCGCCCGCTGGCCGAACTCGCCGTTGAGCTCCAACAGCCAAACCGTATCCGGCTCGAGATAACCGGTGGGCTTGAGGCGAATTCCAGTCACCAGGTCCAGCAAGATCTTATCGCCACGGCGCAGACCTGCGGCATTGGTACCGTTTTTTCGATAACGCGCACCGGCCCAGTGGTACCATTTACGACTTTCGTAACCGTAGGCCAGACCCATAATCGCGTCTGTGGTGCCCGTGCCCAAGGCCGGCGCGTCCTTGTTGGCAGCGGTGTCAGTCTTGACCTTGAGCAATATTGTGGCGCTTCTTTGCAGGCCGAGAGAATCCTTACGCCAGAATCGGTATTTGGTGAACAAGCTTGCATCACCCACACCGGATGAGGATTCGCCTCCCGCCGAGACCCGCGCATAGGGCAACTCAACACCGGCGGCCCAATCACCGGTGATGCCGTAGGTCAGCTCCAGACCCAACTCGGTGTCCCGATCACCACCCTTTTTGCGGGTACGGACCTCCGGGGCGATCTCTACACCGCCCTTAAACAAAACATGGGGGCCAATGCCAAAGACCGGGTCATGGGCCAAGACGGGGCCGGTTGCAAGCATCAACACAAGGCCCCACCCACCACCGTGTAATTTCATCTTATTCACGATTGCTGCACTCCTGGTTCTGTTTCGGACCGCCAAGAGCCCGATGGTGTGAACTCTGACAACCTGGAGGGGGCTCCAGGTTCCGTAATTTCTGCTAAGTTTTTCAAGCTCCATAGATACTAGCTCATGGAGTCAACTCCAGGTCAAGGGGGAACTTTGGGCTTTATATCCCAGTCCGTAGTATAAGTACGGCCTTGAATTCAAAACTATGTATTTAGGACTGGGGGCTCACCGGTGAACACACCAAAACTGACTATTGGTCGTTTAGCGCGGGTTGCCGGGGTGAATGTGGAAACCGTCCGCTACTATCAACGCCTGGGAATAATCAAAGAACCCCCCAAGCCAATCGAAGGTTACCGGCTTTACCCACCGCAAACGGTGGAGCGGCTAAGGTTCATCAAACGCGCCCAGCAACTGGGTTTCAGTCTGAAGGAGATTCACGGCCTGCTCGAAATGGGCGATGGTCATTGTGACGATGTACGCAAACGGGCCGAGGAAAAACGCATTCAGATCACGGACCAGATCAAAGACCTGAATGCACTACGCACAACCCTGGACAGGCTTATCCAACAGTGTGATGCCGGACAAGACAAGGCCCACTGCCCCATAGTGGAGACCCTCGCAGAAAAAACGATATAACCCAATCATTGTATAAATCGCCCCGTGTACAAGGGTGGGCATTCATGCCCACACAACGCAATGCACAATGACATGATCTGGAGAGTTGACCGGTACGCGGTGGGCACAAGTGCCCACCCTTGATTTCTGTAATAAATCCATTGGATACCGTTTGGAACCAACGATTTTCTGGGGATCATAATTGACAGCTACTGGCTTAGGGGCGACCCTATTTATCGGACTGGCGCTGTCTATAGACCGGGGCCGGAACTCCCTAATAGGGTTGCGATGATCACCTCGAATCATCATAGACAACACCTTGGTTTGGGTTCTTCTCTATGCACTGCTCAATGGCCCCCGTGCAAATGCAGGTCTGACGGGCAACACTGCTCATGGGGAACCACGCCTTCACGATTTTCATACCAGCGACGGGTACGGTTGACGACGCCTACCGCGAACAACATCACCGGTACTTCGATGAGTACGCCCACCACCGTGGCCAGGGCCGCCCCAGATTCAAAACCGAACAGGGCGATGGCGGTGGCCACCGCCAGTTCGAAAAAATTGCTGGCGCCAATGAGGGCGGACGGACCGGCCACGCAATGCGGTGAGCGCACCGCTCGATTAAGCAGGTATGCTAAACCTGAATTAAAAAACACCTGGATCAGAATAGGCACCGCCAGCAAGACGATGATCAGCGGCTGTGAAATGATCTGTTTACCCTGGAAACCGAACAACAGCACCAACGTGGCCAACAGTGCGGTCAATGAAACCGGGTGCATGCGATCAAGCATCCTTTGCAGGCGCGCATAACCCTGTTCGTGTTTTAGCAACCACCCACGCCAAAGATTAGCAATCATCAACGGCACGACGATATAAACCAGCACCGACAGCAGCAAGGTATCCCAAGGTACGGTGATGGCAGACAGCCCCAACAACAACCCGACCACCGGGGCAAAGGCAAAAATCATGATCACATCGTTGAGCGCGACTTGCGACAGGGTGAAGTGGGGCTCACCCTTCGATAGATGGCTCCATACGAACACCATGGCAGTACAAGGCGCAGCGGCAAGGATAATCAGCCCGGCGATATAACTGTCAATCTGTTCCGCCGGCAACCAGGGCCGGAATAGCCCACCGATAAACAACCAGGCCAATGCTGCCATGGAAAACGGTTTGACCGCCCAGTTCACGAATAAGGTCACACCGACCCCTCGCCAATGCTGAGTCACACCCTTGAGTGCCCGCAAGTCGATCTTGAGTAGCATGGGAATGATCATTAACCAGACAAGCACTGCCACGGGTAGATTGACCTTGGCAATTTCTAACCTGCCGAGAAACTGGAATGCACCGCCAAAATAATGCCCGAGTGCGATGCCAATAAAAATGCACACAAACACCCAGGCTGTAAGATAGCGCTCAAAAAATCCCATTTCGGCGCCAGAGGCTTCCTTAATGGTGGTTTCGCATTGTGCACCCATCGTCTGTCTCCGTGTTAACCAGAAAAATTCCAATTGAACATGAACCGCCAAGACGCCAAGAATTTTCTTCATAAAAACAACAATCTATTAGCTTGGCGACCTTGGCGCCTTGGCAGTTGAACATCATTCGGAGGTTCCCTAGGTGTATCGTTGGATCAGGTCAGTGACTCGATTACGGATATCGTCCCGGCTGGCGCGAAAAACACCCATGATTTCCTCTTCACTGCCCGCTGCCTTGGCCGGGTCGCCCAGTGGCCAGTGTTCCTTACGGGTGCCAGCCGGTAGTAACGGACAGCGCTCATCCGCATGACCACACACCGTCACCACAAGATCCGCCCACTCCAGCATCCCATCCGTGAGCTGGATCGATTCCTGATGGGAAATATCCACTCCCGCTTCTTGCATGACCGCGATGGCCCGAGGGTTCTTACCATGAGCCTTGATCCCCGCCGAACAAACTTGCAGATTGTCGCCACCCAAGTGCCGCACCCAACCTTCTGCCATCTGGGAACGACAAGCGTTGCCGGTACACAAAAACAATACTTTCATAGACGTGTTCCTGGCTTGTGAATTTTATGCACAACAGGCAGCGCCGGGACGGCTGGGCATCTCTGCCAACATTATATGGTCGCTAATATATGGCTGCTGCTCCCTGACACCTTTAACGGTCGCCTCGATCACCAACTGCGCCCAGACCGGTAGCTGAGGATGCAATCGGTAATAAATCCACAGTCCTTCGCGGCGATCGAGCACAATACCGGCCTCACGCAACGAGGCCAGATGCCGCGAGACCTTAGGCTGAGAAAGACCCAATGCATGGGTCAGTTCGCAGACACACAACTCACCCTCCGTCTGCATTAAAAACAGGCAGCGCAACCGGGTTGTATCGGCAAGAAGCTTGAACAAGCTGTCGGGTGGAATATTCATGCACATAATATACGTAAAACCATATATATGGTCAAGCATATGTTTTCACCAACATCATTTCTTGACTCTGTACCAGGGTACGGAGTCTATTCTTGATGTTTAATTGTGACGGACAGGAGAAATAGCTATGTCGGAAAACGTGCAAACGACATCCAACCGCTCTTTGGTCGCGGCGGCCCTCGCCGCAATCGGCGCCTCGTTATGTTGCGTCGCCCCCCTGGTGTTACTGGCCTTGGGCATCGGTGGCGCCTGGATCGGCACCCTCACCGCCCTGGAACCCTACCGGCCAATCTTTATTGGCGTGGTCCTGGTATTCCTCGGGCTGGCTTTTTACAAACTCTACATTGCGCCGCGTCGATGTAACCCCAATGATGCCTGCGCGATTCCCGGTACGTTGCGAAACCAACGCATCATCTTCTGGGTGGTCACAGTGATCCTGGCCGCCCTGGTGGCCTTCCCCTGGTACGGGCTGGCCTTGCTCGGTTAAACACGCCGGATGCCTTTAAAATTCCACATTACCCAAACTAAAATTGAGGAGAAATATTATGCGCAAGTTCCTGCTATCTTTTGCCCTGCTCGGTTTTATCGCCGCCACAAATCTGTTGATAACCACCCAGGCCGCTGAGACCAAACAGGCCACCGAAACCAAAACTGTCACCCTGAACGTTCAGAACATGACCTGTGCCTTGTGCCCACTCACCGTGCGCAAATCTCTAGAGAAGGTCAAGGGAGTCATCAAGGCCGAGGCGAGCTTTGACACCAAGACTGCCACGGTCACCTTCGACCCCGCCAAAACCACGGTTGAAGCACTCACCAAGGCCACCGCAGACGCCGGTTACCCTTCAAAACTAAAGGAATAGATTGGCCAAGAATGCACCCTGCCAATCAGACAAAACCGTCGAAGCTAATCAAAACCCGTCACAAGCCGACGGACATTGTTGAGATCAGCCGCCGCATTGTCGAGGCCTTTCCCATTATGGATGAAATGGAACAACGCCTCGCCCTGGGTCTATATGGCCTGTTGGCAAAAGGCGTAGCAGTCGCCCACACCACCCTGAGTCAGGACCTGGAACTGGATTTGGCAGCGGTGGAGAAGATTCTGAAAAAATGGCCCGGCCTGTTTCATGACGACGATGACAAGATTATTGGTTTTTGGGGACTGTCTATCGTTGAAACGTCCCATCAACTGATGATCAATGGCCAGACTGTCTACGCCTGGTGCGCCTGGGATACGTTGTTCATTCCCCATTTGCTGCAAACGGATGCGGCGGTTAGTTCTCATTGCCCTATCCGCAATTCCAGGATTAGCTTGACGGTGACGCCGCAAGGGGTGAGTGCAGTCACGCCCAAAGAAGCGGTGGTGTCGTTTCTGATACCCTCTGATGAGGAACTCAACGAAAACATCACCGCCAATTTTTGTCATTTCGTTTATTTCTTCAGCGTCCAGGAGGCCGCCGAAACCTGGATAGACAGCCATCCAGGTACTTTCATGTTGTCCCCGCAAGAAGCTTTCTCCCTGGGCAAATCAGTCAACCTTGCTCGTTACACCAGGACACTCGCCTAAGATCAACAGAACCTATCATGACGACTCTAAAACTGAACATCACTGGCATGACCTGTGACCACTGTGCGAAAACAGCAGAGGCCGCGCTCAACGCGCTACCCGATGTTACTGCCCATGTTGACTATGATACGGCAACCGCGGTCATTGATGCACCGGACAATATAAAAGCAAAAGACCTCTTAAAGGCGGTGGAAGGAAAAGGCTATGGTGCCAACATGCAAACCTGCGATAGGAATTCAGTCATCGCCGACAACAACGGCGCTAAGCTTCTGGTTGCGATCATCGGTACCGGCTCTGGCGCCTTTGCTGCGGCCATCAAGGCGGTAGAGAACGGCGCCCAGGTCACCATAATCGAAGGTGGGGAGGTCATCGGCGGCACCTGTGTCAATATCGGTTGTGTACCATCGAAGATCCTCATCCGTGGCGCCAACATCGCCCACATCCAGGGTCACCATGCATTCGACGGCCTGCCCCTGAATACACCCACCACTGATCGCCGGGCTATGGTGCGGCAACAACAGGAGTGGGTTGAAAAACTGCGTCACGCTAAATATGAAAGCATCCTCAAGACCAACCCAGACATCAATCTGCTGCGTGGCATGGCGTGTTTTAAGGATGCCAATACCCTGATCATAAAAAAACCCGACGGCAGTGAGAAGATGTTGCATGCCGACCGTATCCTCATCGCCGCTGGTGCAAGCCCATCCATCCCCGATATCGAAGGTTTGGCCGACACGCCCTTCTGGACATCCACTGAAGCTCTGATCGCCGAGTCGATACCTGAACATCTGATGGTACTCGGCGCCTCCGTGGTCGCCCTGGAATTGGCCCAGGCCTTCCGCCACCTGGGGGCGAGGGTTACTATCCTGGCCCGTTCCACCCTGCTTTCAAAAGAAGACCCGGAGATTGGCGAAGGACTGAGACAAACTTTTGAAGATGAAGGCATCAAAATTATGTTGCACACTTCTCCGCATAACGTCAGCCATGATCGCGGACACTTTGTTTTGCAAACCAATACTGGAGAAGTGCAAGGTGACCAACTGTTGGTGGCCACCGGGCGCTCACCCAATACCGCCACCCTGGACCTGGACAATGCAGGGGTCAAAACTGACAATCGCGGTGGCATCGTGATTGATGATCATATGCGCACCTCGGTTGAACACATCTATGCGGCAGGGGACTGCACCGATCAACCTCAATTTGTCTATGTAGCGGCTGCGGCCGGCACCCGTGCGGCACGTAATATGACCGGCGAGGATGTGGCCATCGATCTTTCGGTCATGCCCGCAGTGGTATTTACTGACCCCCAGGTGGGTACGGTGGGTTTGACTGAACAACAGGCACAGGATCGAGACCTTGATGTGGAATCACGCACCCTCTATCTGGAAAACGTACCCCGTGCCCTGGCCAACATGGATACCCGCGGCTTTATCAAACTGGTAGCAGAAAAAGACAGCGGCCGTATAGTCGGTTGTCAGGTGCTGGTGGCCGAGGGCGGTGAGATCATCCAGACGGCGGTGCTGGCTATTCGCAATAGGATGACCATTGCGCAACTGGCGGATCAATTATTTCCTTACCTGACCATGGTGGAAGGCCTCAAACTTTGCGCCCAGACCTTTACCATGGACGTTAAACAGCTGTCTTGTTGCGCGGGCTAGAAATTCTGGCGATGGTCTCATGGAGAGTCGCATGTCTATTTTTCCTGGTGTCTATGCCCATCACTATGGCATGGGGCTTCAAGATGACAGAGCGCGACTTGCCCTATCCGGCAGCCGACGCCAGCTTTGTTAGTCAGGGCAAAGAAATCACACTGACGGCGTACAAAGGCCACAAAGTCATGCTCTGGCTATTTTCCACCTGGTGTCATACCTGCGCCGCCGGTGTGAAAGCATTGACTGCAAACCAGGCGATTTGGGAACGGAATGATCTGGTTATTCTAGCTATCAAAAACCACAAAAATGGCGGTTACCCCGGACCGACCATTGAGGCATTCGTGAAACGTTTTGGCGGCGACATTGCCAAAACCGAAAACTGGATGCTGGGCGAAGCCACACAGCAAATGGACATGGCCTATAACAGACGCAAGTTTCCGGATATTTATTTTTTGATCGATGAACAGGGCATAGTACGACAAGTCGGTACGGCGCCGGCCATCGCCTTGGACCGTATCCGGCAATTCTCAACCGGACTTTGACATGAAGACCATAACGGAGGCGTTGAGGACAGTACTGTCACAGCCCCTATATTCGATCATTTCCGGCATCAGCTTTGTGGCCTTTCTGGTGCTTTATTTGCTGACCCTGCCCTCATCCTATACCGGCGGGCAGATCGGGCTGGTGTCTCTACAATTTCTCGATGCAAAATTCATTGGTCTATCAATCGTCATGGCAACCCTGGTTGCCCTGTTGATACCGCTAATGATTTTTCTGATCAAGCAAGGTCTAAACGCCAGTAAGTCCTCCGCTACAGGGGGCATTATAATAGGGCTTATCACGCCGATACTGTGTTGTTCCCCGCTACTGCCTATCGTCTTGGGATTTATTGCCAGCGCCCTGCCCTCACTCGGCGGTCTACTCGGACCACAGATACAGGGCTATATCGCCACCCATCAATCTGAATTATTCCTCGTCGCAATTTTTCTACTTGCACTGGCCTTGTATCAAAATGCGAGCAGCGTCGTAAAAGGGATTCACTGCCGTACTGCATAACAGGTTTTAATTCGCAGCCGATCACCTCGTCAAATCAGCACACGACTGTGCTCAGCATGATGGAATGGGTTCTGAGTTAAACACCTTCTTGCGTATCATGGCGTGATATTCCATACCGTGGTATTTGGAGAAAACATCATAGATCCAAGCACGTGATCGATCGAGTTGCCGCCGATCTACCAGGGACAGCGCAACATCACAATATTCGCCTGCATCAACCATCACTACATCACCCCCCACTGCACCTTTTTTCTTGTCGTCTTCGAGGAGTCTTTCAGTAATAGACTCACTGTGCGCCTTGATCTCCTTATAGCTCACACCTTTTGGATTAAGTCTGTTTTTTGCCTCAACAAAGACAATTTTCCATGTGGTACCTTCGTCATCGTTGCGCTCTATGATCTGGCCCCAGGGGAAATGCCGTCCACGCGCATCTCTGTATTCTTTCTCCAGCCCGGCCAAATACTCCTCGCTTTCATACTCGGCGCGTTCTCGCATACATAGGGGTATCTCCAAGGGTTCCAATTGCGCGAGCTTACTTGCCTTGGCAGCAATCCCTCTGGCCCATTCGCGTTCGCTACATATTTCAGTTACCGCTTTCCATGCTGATACGGCGCACACCTGATCCTCAATAAATGCCTCACACCAAGCTCTATCCACATCGCACTCTTTTACAAACTTTATGGTCCACGCGCTCGCATCGAACGTCCAATACTGTTCCAGCAGGCCCTTGGCCCAACCCATAATCTGGGGATTCCTCTGCGCCAGCATATAAATACATTCGTATTCTCCGAATTTTCGTAGTCGGCGCTCCAACAGGGGCTTTGCCCACATGACTTTCTTTTTCTTCGCCAGCACAAGCTCAAGTATCTCACGACCCGGCAATCTGCGGTCTTGTTTGGCAATCGCGCTTTCACGCTGGCGTTTTAGTGCCTGCTCGCGCATGGACTCGGTAATCACATCCCAGCTTTCTGATGCTAAGGATATGCCTCGTTTCTCTACCTTGGCGCGCTTTCTATGGGATTTGAGCAGATTGAAAAATCGGTCCATCAGGGTGCCTTCGTCGGCCTGATCTGCTGCCTGATCTGCTGCCTGATCTGCTGCCTGATCTACATGGAAGTTCTTGGTTGAGATACCAGATTTCATTTGTATTGTCTTGCCCACACTTAGGGCTGTTTCAGGATATCGTCCCATGCTAACTGCCTGTGCATAACACCTTAACGGTCAACTCACACTACCAGATAATTGCACAATTTTGTAGTTCCTGAATACCCACTTTCAAGCGGGCGGTTGAGGAAAGCAACCCTTTTAACAACTTGCCGGAAACAGGATTTCTTTAACAAAAAATTCATACATCTCACTGATACAATGTCACCCATATACATGGGTTGACCCTATTTCCCGTATAAATGCTAAGGTCTTTACGTTGGCAACCCCGGTTAATTCCTGATATATTTAGTCAAGTATTATTCAGCCCCATCACCACACCAGGAGTATTCCAATGCAAGCAGAAGTAAACGGCAATATTATTCAACTCAGTGAGGCCGGCTGGCTCGAAAATCTTGATGAATGGAGCGAAGACCTGGCCCATGAAATCGCAAAAACCGAGCAAATCCCGGATTTGACGGGTGAGCACTGGGACATCATCAATGCTGCCCGGTCCTATTTCGTCGAATATGGCACTGTGGCCGAACCACGTATATTCTCCAAGATTATGAAGAAGAAATATGGAGATGACCGCAGCAGCCAGAAATATATTTACTCTCTGTTCCCGACCGGCCTGATTAAATGTGCGAATAAGGTTGCCGGACTGCCGCGCCCTAAAGGCTGTAGCTAAGTATTATTACTTTCCCATTGTTACTTGTCGCCGTGCCTGGAATACCATGTCTTCCTACTTTGTTTCGCCTTAGTAATTTTTCAGTAAAACCACCTAACAGGGCACTTCTATTAATCCCCTCTCCCTCCGGGAGAGGGCTAGGGTGAGGGGAGCAAACAAAGCTAAGACACTGATTTTATTATCCCCTCATCCC
>DRJZ01000088.1 GCA_011052015.1 Acidiferrobacteraceae bacterium
CTGGCGATCTGGCGGGACCGTTTGGGCTAATCCAATGTCCCGCACAGCGCGAATAAATTCGCACCTATACCGTAACGTTCTACAGTTGTGCGAATAAATTCGCACCTACAATAATGCTTCGTTACAAGCAGTGGGGTAATTTAACCCGCAGAGATTAGAATTATATTGGTCGAATGAATTCGACCCTACGATTTGCTCGCCCTATTTTCGATCAGATCGGTCACCACGGCCGGGTCCGCCAGGGTCGAGGTGTCACCCAGATCATCAATCTCATTGGCGGCAATCTTGCGCAAGATGCGGCGCATGATCTTGCCCGAACGGGTCTTGGGCAGACTTGGCGCCCACTGAATTACATCGGGGGCGGCAAAGGGGCCGATTTCTTTGCGCACCAGTTTGATTAATTCCTGACGTAACCCATCGCTGGGGTCAACACCTGCCATAGGTGTAACATAGGCATAAATCCCCTGGCCTTTGATCTCATGAGGGCAGCCCACCACTGCGGCCTCGGCAATGTCATTGTGCAACACCAACGCGCTTTCCACTTCCGCGGTGCCGATACGATGGCCCGATACGTTTAATACGTCATCCACCCGGCCGGTAATCCAGTAATAGTCGTCTTTGTCCCGGCGCGCGCCATCACCGGTAAAAAAATTTCCGGGATACTGGCTAAAATAGGTCTTCACAAACCGTTGGTGATCACCATAGATCGAGCGCATCTGGCCCGGCCAGGACCGGGTAATAATAAGATTGCCCGAGGCCTCGCCTTCCAGGACCTTACCGTCTGGGTCCACCAAGGCCGGAACAATGCCAAAGAAGGGCCGGGTGGCCGAGCCCGGTTTTAAATCTGTGGCGCCGGGTAGAGGGGATATCAAAATTCCGCCGGTCTCGGTCTGCCACCAGGTGTCGACAATAGGCACGCGGCTGTTTCCTACCACCCGGTAGTACCATTCCCAGGCCTCCGGGTTGATAGGTTCACCCACTGTACCCAACAACCTCAGACTTTTTCGTGAAGTGGATTTGACCGGGCCGTCACCGTCACGCATCAAGGCGCGGATGGCAGTGGGGGCAGTATAGAAAATGTTCACTTGGTGCTTATCTATAACTTCCCAGAATCGGGCCGAACTGGGATAGGTGGGTACCCCTTCGAACATCAAGGTCGTGGCGCCGTTGGCCAGGGGACCATAGACGATATAGGAGTGGCCGGTCACCCAACCTACATCAGCTGTACACCAATAGATATCACCATCATGATAGTCAAACACGTACTTGTGGGTCATGGCCGCAAAAAGGATATAACCTCCGGTGGTGTGCAACACCCCCTTGGGCTTTCCGGTCGATCCCGAGGTATAGAGGATAAACAACGGATCTTCTGCATCCATCTCTTCGCAGGGACAATCCGCCGAAATCGTTTCAAGCATCTCGTGATACCACACATCACGCCCGTCCACCCATGGGATGTCACCACCGGTATGCCGGACCACCAGTACCGTATGCACATTGGGGCAGTCCTTGACCGCGCTATCGGTATTGGCCTTAAGCGGGACATGCTTGCCACCGCGCACGCCCTCATCGGCGGTGATGACCACCCGGCAATCGGAGTCCAGAATACGATCCTTGAGGGACTCGGGTGAAAATCCACCGAAGACAACGGAATGCACGGCCCCTATGCGGGCACAGGCCAGCATGGCCAAGGCGGCCTCGGGGATCATGGGCATGTAGATACATACCCGGTCGCCTTTGCTGACCCCGCGTTCCTTTAATATATTGGCGAAACGAGAGACCTGCTGGTGAAGTTGCCGATAGGTGAGGGTTTTATCAATCGAAGGGTCATCGCCTTCCCATATAATGGCGGTTTGGTCGCCGCGTCTTTCCAGGTGGCGATCGATGCAGTTATAACAGACGTTCAGTTTGGCGCCATCGAACCAGCGTATTTTTGCCTCGGTGAAATCGCAATCTGACACCTCATCCCAAGGTTTGATCCAATCGATAAATTCGGCGGCCTGCTCTGCCCAAAATTCATCAGGGTCCTGTACCGAGCGTTGATACATCTGCCGATAACCTTGGCCATCAATATGGGCGCGATTACTCACCTCGGCGGGCACCGCATAGCATTTCTCATCAGACATTAGGTATTTCCCTTGATCAAAGCCCCACTCATGTGTGGCTGGATGATGACAATACATCTTGTATGGGAGGTTCTGCCTGCCAGAATGCCTCCAAAACGTCCAAAAGCTCAACCTCCAAGCGCCATTTTTACCGGTGGCGGCGTCTAGATTAGCAGAATTGGCTCACCGATGTGAAAACGACCCCACCCTTACACAACGTCTCAGTTCGTACTACACTTACCTATATCTAAGGATTTGGAAAGTGGTTTCTGGTCGCCGCAAAAAAGGCCCAGACCTACCGTGCGAGTTGCCCCCAAACCACCCATATTTTACGCTTTCAAGGACCTACAAGGCTGACCCTATGAAGACAATTTTCCGTGCTCGCCCATGGCTGGCCCTGTTTGCTGTATTAGTATTTCCCCTGGCCGCTCTGGCTTCTGCGGGCGGCGCCACGGGCACACCACTTGATTTGACCGCAACCTGGTATGGCATATCTGCTGTCATCATATTCATAGTGGCCTACGGCTTCGTCATCAACGAAGAATTTCTCCACCTGCGCAAGTCCAAACCGGTCGTGGTGGCGGCAGGTATCATCTGGCTACTCGTCGCCTTGGCATATCAAAGCGTAGGCGACACCACCACTGCCCCGGCCGCAGTCAAGCACAATATATTGGAATATGCCGAGCTGTTGTTGTTCTTGCTGGCGGCGATGACCTATGTCAACACCATGCAGGAACGCAACGTGTTTGAAGCGCTGCGTGCCTGGTTGGTGTCTTCAGGGTTTTCCTTTAGGGCGGTGTTTTGGCTCACGGGGGTATTGGCGTTTTTTATCTCACCGCTGGCGGACAATCTTACCACCGCCCTGGTGATGGCCGCAGTGGTCCTGTCGGTGGGCGCCGGAAATCCCAAATTTGTGGCCCTGGCGTGCATCAACATTGTGGTGGCCGCCAATGCGGGTGGCGCCTTCAGCCCGTTTGGGGACATCACTACCTTGATGGTGTGGCAAAAAGGATTGGTGAAATTTGCTGAATTCATACCTCTATTTATCCCGTCTGTAGTCAATTGGCTGGTGCCTGCGATTATCATGTCCTTTGCTGTCCCTAAAGCCCACCCTAACCCCGTTGAGGAACACATCAAAATCAAACCGGGTGGGGTTATCGTCATCTTTCTATTCATTCTCACCATTAGCATCACCGTGTCATTCCACAATTTCCTACATATGCCACCCGTATTAGGCATGATGACCGGCCTGGGCCTGCTCAAGCTGTTTGGGTTTAGGATACGCCGGTACGAAGTGACCAAGCATCCTGTGGAGATAGATATTCCCGTGAATGGCGATGAACCTCTTAGCGAGGAACTGCTGCGTAAATACAAGCCCCGCAACCGGCCCTTTGATATCTTTATCAGCATGAAACGCGCCGAATGGGACACCCTCATGTTCTTTTACGGCGTGGTGCTGAGTGTGGGCGGCCTGGGCGCTCTGGGCTACTTGGCCATTTTGTCAGATTCCATATACGTGGGCCTGGGACCTACCTGGGCAAATGTTTTAGTGGGTATCGCCTCGGCCATCGTGGACAATATCCCTATCATGTTTGCCGTCCTGACCATGGAACCGGATATGGACTTGAAACAGTGGCTACTCGTCACCCTCACCGCCGGTGTGGGGGGCTCCATGCTGTCCATCGGATCCGCCGCCGGGGTAGCGCTCATGGGTCAGGCCCGTGGTGTCTATACCTTTTTTACCCACCTACGCTGGACCTGGGCCATTGCCCTGGGTTACGCCGCCAGCATTTGGGCCCATTTAGTACTAAACTAGCTATGAACTCATCACGGACTCTCAAGTTATGAATACTTTAAACTTCACGGTCAAGCGAATTCGAGGCGGACACATTGCTGGTCTGGCACTGTGCCTGGGGCTATCCGCACCCCTAGCCAACGCCGAACAAAGCTTAGACTTGAGCTATCCACCCGCCGACAGCCCGACCCGCATAATCAACGCACAAGCCGGGGAAGTTAACACGGGTGAACCGCTTAGCCCCGAACAAATCAAGCAACACGAGCAGGACCATAACCGTCATCATTTCATTATTGATAGCAAATTCGAGGTCAGTTGGCCCAACACTCCAACCGAAAAAATGGTGTCGTCCATGCCGACCCCGACAGCGTTATCACCGGCGGCACAATCGGCCTCCAGGGCGCCTGATAAACCCAGCAAGAATACCGGGAAACAATCCGGGCAAACCGGGTCACATTAAAGCATCGACGACTTGCCCCGCTGTATGCGTACACCGATAACTTGTCATTTCACGACTTAGCCCCATATAGCTTTAAACGCGCTGCTATCCCGTAGACTCCGCACCCCCGTAGCGCGACCTTTTTTAATGCGCCTTGAGAGATAGAGGCCTGAATCCGAACATAGGTTGATGCGGCAATATCGATTCAAACAAAAATCCACTTTAGCGTGATATTCATAACCTTATGGTACGTGACTTAACAAAAGAAGATTTCGAAGAAACAGTCCTTGAAAACAACATTGTTGTAGTGGACTTTTGGGCCCCTTGGTGCGGCCCTTGCCGTTCATTTGCCCCGGTCTACGGAAAAGTAGCTGACCTGCATCCAGATGTGGTTTTTGCCAAGGTCAACACCGAGGAAGAACAAGAACTCGCGGCCGGATTCCACATTCGTTCCATTCCAACCTTGATGATCGTGCGTGATAAAGTCATCGTTTATAGTGAGCCAGGCGCACTCCCCGAATCGGGGCTCAGTCAGGTGGTAGAGAAAGTGAAGTCTCTGGACATGGAAGAGGTCAATAGACAGGTCGACACCCAGGAACAGAAATCGGCGAGCCAGGGCTAGGGCTTAACTTAGCAAACCATTTATTACTGATTGCTCTAGGACCTGGCGCCAGACACTGCCAGGGTGGCATCAACTGGACACGATGCCGTACGCACTGGCCGTCCAGCCTTTTTGTGCGCGCTCTTGCGTAGGCTTTTAGGGAATTTCTTGCGAGACTTCTTTGGCTGGGTCACATCAGTCACTATGGATTCTTCACCCTCATCGGACCGCTCCGGGTAATCCCACACCGTGGTCTCGTCATAGCTCAGCCCCTGAAAACGCCGGGTGGCCTCGTCCTGGGTCAATCCGGTGTGGGTCAAAATCGCACCTTCAATCTGGGCCAGACTCATATTGGTCTCGGTCAACAGAGCATTGGTCATGTTTGTACCGGCCAGGTTAGTTTTAAACAGGTGAGTCCACCACAACTTGGTGTTCGACATATCGGACCCTGAAAGATCGCAGTGGGTGGCATCTGCCCGGCATAGGGCCGCACCCACCAAGGTCGAATCTGTGATGTGCGCGCCATTGAGCTTCGCGTTGCACAGGGTGGCATCGGTAAGATTGACCATAACCATTCTGGCGTACTGGAGCTTGGCCCCAGTGAGATCCGTACCCACCATGGTTGCCATGGAAAGATTGGCCTTACGTAAATCTGCCCCCGCTAACACCGCCATAGACAAATCGGCCTCATAGAGGTCGGCACCGGCCAAACGTGCGCCACTTAGGCGAACACCCACCAGACAGGCCCCAGACAACTTGATGCCCTGCAGGCTGGCCCCGGCCAGACTGCATTCACTCAGGTCAGCCATGGAAAGGTCGGCATTCTCCAGGTTGGCCCCCGCCAACCGAGCGCCCTTGAGATTGGCCTTGTATAGATCAGCCCCTGATAGATCTGCACCCATAAGCGATGCGTCAGAGAAATTGACCCCGGAAAGATCGGCGCCACTGAAATCCGCCCCTGCCAGGCTCATGCCCGAAAAATCCTCACCCGAAAAATCTTTAATACTGAGCCTGGGCAACTCAAGCACCAGTTGGGCAGGATCAATCTTGTACCTTAGGTCGTCCACATGGGTGTCTGTGCGGGGATCCTGGGCCATCTCTTCTGCGTCAACAGGCGCCTTTTTAAGGGCTTGATCGGGTTGTAGCATACTGACCACACCTCGTTAATGAGTTCGGTTTACATTGAGTATCCATCTTTTTGCATCAACACTCTACAGTCTAGATGACTTGAAGCGAAAACCCAGTTAGTGGTCATCGAGCTTTCTCCACAAGCACCCCGCTTCGGCTTGGTCCAGCTGATCCAACCAAGTGGCATGGGCGGCCAGTTCCTCAGCATTGGCATGGATTACCCGTGCCGGGGACTGTGCCGCATCCAAACGGCGGATGGTACTCGCTGGCGCCCTGCCCGAGATCGCGCTTTCTACCCCATCCAGCGGTAGCGTGGTCTGTCCACCGGTCAGCGCCAAAAAAACGTCCGACAAAATCTCGGCGTCCAAAAGGGCGCCATGGAGGGTACGTTGTGAATTATCGATCTCGTAGCGCCTGCACAAGCCATCCAGGCTGTTGTTCTGACTGGGATGCAAGCCACGGGCCATCTTCAGGGTGTCGATCACCGGACAATAATCCTCAATCTTACCCTTGTCTTTGCCCACCAAACTCAATTCGTGGTTGATAAAGCCCACATCAAACGGCGCATTATGGATAATCAACTCTGCGCCTTTGACGTAACCCAAAAAGTCTTCCACCACGTCCCCAAACCGGGGCTTATCCGCCAGGAACTCGGGAGTAATACCATGCACCTCCAAGGCTCCCTCATCGATTTCCCGATCAGGTTGCAAATACTGATGATAGCGATTATCGGTCACCCGGCGGTTGATCATCTCCACACAACCGATCTCAATGATCCGATGGCCTTGGGCAGGATCGAGTCCGGTGGTTTCGGTATCAAGTACGATTTGGCGCATATCCTGGAATGCTGGACGTCAATGGGCAGAAAACACCCTATCACGCTTTTGGGTGCAGCTGTAGCGGCAATGATATTGGGGGATGGATTTCTATATGCCCAGATTTTTGGCTAAAGGCTACAGATCAGGGGCCGAAAACCTCCATATGATACCCATGACCAGTGGAACAGAACGATATGAGAAGCAATTCGGCGTCACCGCTGTGGAGATGGGGTATATCACCCCAGATCAGCTGGTGGAGGCATTACGGACCCAAATTCAGGAAGACCTTGAAGAGGGTAAACATCGCTTGCTCGGTCAGATTCTTAGAGAACAGGAGTTGATGTCACCGAACGATATAGAAACGGTGCTCTGCAAGAGCCTAAGCCACCCCAGCGTTACCAGTAGACATTGAATATAGCCCATAATTCTTAATTTGCGCCCAACCGGCCTCGGGCAACACCCTCTATATTCCAGGATACGCATTCTGCCCAGGCTCACTATCACCTGGCATCCAGTGATACAGTAACACTATGCGGACACTCGTAATTGGCCTCGTCCTGGCCTATGGACTATTTGTGCTTACGATCTATCTAAGCCAATCCAGCCTGCTGTATCTCCCCAACCTACCCTCCCGAACAGTGGCCCAGACCCCCGCCGTCTTGGGCTTAGAGTTTAGCGCCGTAAAACTTACCACTGAAGACGGTTTGACATTAGACGCATGGTACATTCCCGCTCCCGAGCCCAAAGCCCAACTCCTATTTTTTCATGGTAACGCCGGCAACATTTCACACCGGCTGGATTCGATCAAGACCTTCTATGATTTTGGTTTAAGCACACTGATCATCGACTACCGGGGTTATGGTAACAGCACCGGTCATCCTACCGAGGCCGGCACCTATCTTGATGCCCAAGCGGCATGGCGTTATCTCACCGACACCCTGCACTTGCCAGCAAACAACATCATCATCTTCGGCCGCTCCCTGGGGGGAGCCATTGCCGCCCACTTGGCCCGCCAACAGACTCCGGCGGCACTCATCCTGGAATCGACATTTACCTCAGCCCCAAACCTCGCCGCTGATGCCTACCCCTATTTACCGGCACGTTGGCTCACCAAGTTCTCATACAACACCGCTGATTATGTCAGCCGGGTTCGCGCTCCTGTCCTGGTTATCCATAGCCAGGATGATGAGATCATCCCCTTTGACCATGGCCAGCAAATCTTCAACATTGCCTCAGACCCCAAGCAATTCCTAACCCTGCAAGGTGGGCACAATGATGGATTCTTAATCAGCCACAAACACTACCGCAGTGGGATTGAGCGTTTTCTTAATGAAGTGACTCAGAATAAAAAATAGCCCGGATCCTGCGTACGGCAACAATACACCAGGATTTCTTGATACTATAAGCTGTACGAGTTCTATATTCAGAGCCAGATTAATATTTAACCAACTTTCCTTGATAACAAAGAGGTGGCAGTTACAACCATGACAGAAACAGTTGACGATCTATCTATTGAATACTCCGAAAATGGTCAATTACTCGTCAAACAGCTGGACAAAGAGGTGCTGACGAAGGGCGCATGGTCAACCATCATGTACCGTTACCAAGATTGGGATAAACGTAATGAAGAATATGGTAAGGAAAAGTATACGATTCGCCGTTACCAGAAACGTAACGGTGAATATAAGCTGAAATCCAAATTTAATATATCCAGCGCAGACCAGGCCCTTGGTGTTATCGAAATCCTGCAAAAATGGATTACGGATGGGGAAAACAACGTGGGGAAAGACTCACAACAAAAGTAAAATTAAAAATGTGGCACTTGCTGCCCGACAGCAGTAGCGAACTCTATTCGTACTTGGTTAAGCTTATCTTTCTTTGTGCCTTTGTGCCTTTGTGGCGAAAGGCTTGTACTTACAAATAAAGAGATTCAACCCTAAAGAAATCTAATCTGCGGGGACCGTGCGTCCCTCGGCCCAGACCCGTAGGGCGTTGACTTGCTCGGCCATTACCACGGAAAGGGGACGCGCGCGCTCGATCTCATCCAGCAAAAGCATTGTGTTGGGTGCTTGGTCGTTGCCATGGGCGGTATACAGCACGCTGACGATGGCCTGTTCCAGTTCGGCGCCGGTAAAACCTTTCGATGATTCGGCAAGCAAGGTCAGATCAAAATCCGCTTCTGGCAGACCACGTTTTTGCAGGTGAATCTTGAGTATTTTCTGACGAACCTCGGCACCGGGTAAATCTATAAAGAAAATTTCGTCAAACCGGCCTTTGCGGATCAATTCTGGCGGCAGACTTTTTATATTGTTCGCGGTCGCCACTAGGAACACGGCAGACTTATTCTCTGCCATCCAGGTCAGCAGTGCGCCCAGCACGCGGCGTTCAAGACCGTCGTCGGCACCCTGGGGCGCCAGACCCTTTTCGATCTCATCCATCCATAACACACACGGCGCCATGGCCTCCGCAGTCTGTAACGCTTCGCGCAGATTGCGTTCTGTTTCACCATAATACTTGTTGTAGAGCGTACCGAAGTCCAATCGAAGCAAAGGCGTTCCAAAAATGCCGGACACCGCCTTGGCCGCTAAACTCTTGCCGCAACCCTGCACCCCCAATAGTAATATCCCCTTGGGCGAGTCCAGGTCACCTTGGGATTTTTCACCGCTATAGAATGCCTTACGCTGATCCAACCAGCCCTTAAGCCGACTGAGCCCCCCTACATCCGCAAAACGCGCAGTATCGTACTCAAATGTGAGGGCGCCACTCTTGTCCAACAGGCGATGCTTGGCCTTTGATAGCTTTGGCAGATCTGCTTGGGTAATCGCACCATCATCATAAATGGCCTTGCGCGCCAACCGGCGCACATCCGAATGGGTCAAACCATGAAGATTGTTCATCAACATCCTCAACGCCTCGGGATCGGCCTTTACATTCTGACCACCATTTTCGGTTTTCCATTCCACTGCCACGGATTCGACGATCTTTTTGATGGCCTGACTATCAGGGAGGCCCAATTCAAATCGGGCACTATAGCGGCGCAGTTCATCCGGCAGGGTAAGTTTGTGGCTTAATAGCACAATGGTCTTTTTGGTCCGGTCATATTCAACCGCAATATCCTTCAGGCTCCGCACCAGGATGGGATCTTCCAGATAGGGGTGGAAATCAACCAACACATAGATACCCGGTAGCTCAGAAGATTTAATATGGCCCAGAACATGTATCGGTTCTGCATTATGTTTTTGTGGCGGCATACCACGGTCAACTCGCGCCAATCCCTCCGTCACGGTCCATACTGACAGCGCCATACCCATTCTTTCTGACAACGGAGTAAACAGTTTTAGCGCACGTTTCTCGTCCTGGCTTTCCACCACCACGATGGGAGAGTGAGCACGCAACAATAACTCTAACTCATGAATATCTTGCATAACGGCAAATGACTCACTTTTACAAAGAACCGTTCCTCAATGTCAAGTGAATCACTATAACTTATAGCCCATCAATACCTTGATTGGCCAGAACATCGGCCCGCTCGTTACCGTCATGACCGGAATGGCCCTTGACCCACTCCCAAGTCACCCGGTGGGGTCGTTCTGCCGCTTCCAGGCGCTGCCACAGTTCGGCGTTCTTTACGGGTGACTTGCTGGCCGTCTTCCAACCACGGCGTTTCCAGTTCTCTATCCACTCGGTGATGCCCTTTTTGACATAGGTGGAGTCGGTAGTAAGGACCACCTCACAAGGTTGTTTTAGAGATTCTAAAGCCTTGATCGCGGCCATGAGCTCCATGCGATTGTTGGTGGTATTGGCCTCGCCGCCAAAGAGTTCCTCTTCCTGTTTACCGGTACGCAGCAATGCCCCCCAACCACCTGGACCCGGATTTCCACGGCAGGCGCCATCGGTATATATCTCAACTTTAGTTAAAGATTTGTCAAGCATTGAGTATCAAACACTCATTAAAAAATCCGGGCGGGATTATAACATCACTGCTATCGTTCCGGTGGTGTAACGGATTCCATCATCGCATTACCCGCAGACGGTGGGGCGGTTGACCACCGGGTCCTACACCGTTCTCCATTTGTCGGCGCAACATCATATACCTGTTTTATGTTAACGGGTTTATTTGGCCATATCTGGGATTCTTAACCTTGGACCCACCGCGCCCCACGGGTCACCGGTTCGGCCAGTGGCCGAACCACCGCATTTTTCGTTTTCCATTCGGGTCGGATAGAAATCATGCCCAATTCTCTTTTCTTGGCCACTAAAATATACACCGCCGCCAGCATCGGCCACCAACGATCGCCAGCAGCCTCCAAAAACAGGAATCTTTCATACAATGCCGCATTACCCACAGGGGGCCGGTAACACAGCATACTTCCGGCGGTCGTCTCGAAATCGAGCAACGCCAACCAATCCTTGATCCTGGCCAGTCGCAGAAACTGACCACACCAGGGTACTTGCTGACGCCGACCTATGACGGGCAAACGCACCAACTTACGTAGCCCCCACAGGCTCAAAGGGTTAAATCCGATTATGACCACATGGCCTTCGGGCATCAGCACCCGGTCCACCTCGCGCAACACACCGTGGGGATCATCGGCGAAATCCAGGGTATGGGGCAATACCGCGACATGAATGGATTTGGTGTCAAAGGGCAAGGCATCCGATTGGGCGCGAACACCCACCTCGTTGCGGCCTCCATCCCAGGAGGGGTGGTCAAGGACGATACGCGTGGCCGCCAGACTGGCCCGTAAAAAATCGGCATCGCCATAACACCCTATTTGAACGGCAATCGGGCCATAGAGTTTGCTCAGCACATCTGCCAGGCGGCCACTCTCGAGACGCTGCAAAGTCTGGCCCATAGGCCGACTAAACCAGTCGGTAAGTTCCCGGCCCAAATCAACGGCCTTACCACAATTGTGCATTGACTCTTTCCTTTGTGGGCATGACACTTATTTCTATTATGATAGAGGTTTTACACGTCGACGCATTTGAGGACAACTATATCTGGTTGATCCGCAGCCCTGATGACGCCTCAAAAGTCGCCATCGTGGACCCTGGCGACGAGATGCCAGTCTATGCCGCACTCAAAAAACACGCGTTGACGCCCTTGGCCATCCTCTGTACCCACCACCATGGTGACCACATCGGTGGCATCGGTGATATCCTCAGCCATTATCCTATCCCGGTATTCGGACCCGCCCAGGAGCGCATCCCGGGGGTCACCCATAGGCTAAAACAAGGTGACCCTGTCGACCTTCACGGTCTCGGGCTTCACTTTGAGGTCTTAGATGTACCCGGACACACCCTTGGCCACATCGCCTACTATGGTCACGGTATGTTGTTTGGTGGTGACACCCTGTTTAGTGCCGGCTGCGGTCGTTTGTTTGAAGGCACCGCTGAACAAATGTCGGCCTCGCTTAATAAGTTGCGCGCCCTGCCCAACGATACACAGGTCTACTGTGCCCATGAATACACTGCAGATAACCTGCGCTTTGCCCTGGAACTGGAACCCAATAACCCCGATCTGTTGGCCTATATCAAGAAGGTGGAAGAACTGCGCCGGGCAAGACGTCCAACCTTGCCCACCTCCATCAATGCAGAAAAATCCTTCAATCCCTTTCTGCGTAGCACCGAGCCTACGGTCAAACAGGCCGCAGAAACCCACTGTGGACACGCTCTGCACAGCCCGGAAGAGGTATTCGCCGAAATCAGGCGATGGAAAGATCGATACTAGCCTGGAAATCAGAACCAAGCCGGGTATATTCACTCAAAATTACCGGGTGGTAAAAGCACATTTTTGCCATAAAAACAAGCAGTTGACCCTATCTCCTCGAATCGGTAGTATTTACCTCCAGACTGGACAAACAAAATAAAACCAGCCCCAGAATATGAATAAAAACTGTAGCCCGATTGCCGTAAAACATCTGTTTTTGATCGCACTGACAACCTTGGTAGTCGGCTGCGCTAGTCAGGGTCCCACCCAACGCAACCAAGCCCATAGTGGTGAATCTGAACAGGCCGCCCATCTGCAAGATCCCACCCAATACGAGGACCTGTGGGATCGGGTTCGTGCCGGTTTTGCGTTGGAGCCTATCGACAGCAAGACCGTGCGCCGCTATGAGAAGTGGTATGCCGATCGTCCAGATTACATGGAGAACATGACCCGTCGAGCACGGCGTTACCTGTACCATATCGTCACCCAGGTCGAAGCGCGGGGGATCCCTACCGAAATTGCCCTACTACCAGCCATTGAGAGTGCCTTTAAACCCATGGCCTATTCCCGTGCCCGGGCCTCGGGACTGTGGCAGTTTATCCCCTCTACCGGCCGTAATTACGGGCTCAAACAAAATTGGTGGTACGATGGCCGCCGAGATGTATTGGCTGCCACTGATGCCGCCCTCGACTATCTGGAAAAGTTACACAAACAGTTCAACGGTGACTGGCACTTGGCCCTGGCGGCCTATAATGCCGGTGAACGCCGCATCGAAAGGAACTTGGCCTACAATGCCCGCAAGGGCCGGGGTACAGACTACCAATCACTGCGTAGCTTGAAACGCGAGACCCGCCACTATGTGCCCAAGCTCATCGCCGTAGTCAACATCATTCGCGACCCCCAGGCCTTCGGTCTTGAATTAGAACCCATCCCCAATAAGCCCTACTTTGAGACAGTGGATGTGGGCAGCCAGATAGACCTGGGAGTGGTGGCCGATCTCTCCGGTATAGGTATTCGTGAACTGCACGTCTTGAACCCAGCCTTCCGTCGCTGGGCCACCGACCCTCAGGGACCCCATCGTATCCTGATACCGGTAGGCAAAAAACGTGTGGTGGAGCAGGGTATCGCCGCCCTACCCGCATCAAAGCGTATGCAGTACACCCGTCACGTGGTCAGACGGGGAGACACCGTGGGGGGTATCGCCCATCGCTACGGTCTTTCCGCAGGGGCCATACGGTCGACAAATAAATTTCGTGGTAATCTGATACGTGCGGGCCAGAACCTGCTCATCCCCCTGTCGAGTCGCGCACTGGCCAAAGCTAAACGCGCCAAACCACGACGCGTGGTCAGCGCCAAAAAGTATCGCAACACAAGGGGAAAAGTTCATCTTGTTCACCAGGTCAGGCGGGGTGAGACCCTCTACGCCATCGCCAAAAAATACAATGTCTACGTGTATCAACTGGCCCAATGGAACAAACTTGATGTAGATGGCATCCTCAATCTGGGTCAGAAAATCAAGGTCATTAGGTAATAGTTTTCACAAGGTCTTGGCCAGTATCAACGCGTCTTCCTTGCCACCCTTGGCTGGATAGTAATTGGACCGCACCCCGATCTCGTTGAAGCCAGCATGATCATACAGACGACGTGCTTGCTTGTTAGACTTACGCACCTCCAAGAATGCCATCCTGGCGCGGTAGTGCCGCGCCATCGCCAGCAAATACTCTACCAGCCGTGCCCCTAAACCTTGCTTCTGGCATTGCCAGTGAATGCTGACATTGAGTATGTGGCATTCACTGGCCGCTACGGACATCACACCATAACCATGAATCTCACCGGTGGTTTCGTAGACCATGCAAAAATAACCTACTCGCAGACAATCGCGAAAGATTCCCTCAGACCAGGGGAACGGATAAACGCGCTCCTCAATGGCCATCACCCCGGACAAGTCTTCTTTTGTCATGGGCCTCAATTGAGGTCCATCAAAAGACAGCACGGCGCTCATGCAGATGCCTGCAGAGTTGATCGCGCCAGACACAGGTCCGCCCATGCCTTTTTCTTGTCCATGGGGCTACGTAACAGGTAGGCTGGATGATAGGTCACGATGAGGGGGATGCCGGTGCCTCCATAGGCATGTGGGCGGCCGCGCAGTCGGCTGATGGGGTCTGAGGTTTTGAGCAAAGATTGGGCCGCGAACCTACCCAGAGCAACGATGACCCGTGGCCCAATGAGTTCCACTTGGCGCAATAAAAAAGGCTCACACTGTTGGACCTCGTTACCTGCAGGATCACGATTGGCAGGAGGACGGCATTTCAATACATTGGCAATATAGACTTGCTCGCGTTTCAGATTGAGAGCAAACAACATGGCAGCCAGCAGTTGGCCCGCCCGACCTACAAAGGGCTCGCCCTTACGGTCTTCTTCGGCGCCGGGGGCCTCACCCACAAACAACCAGTCCGCATCTTTATTACCCACACCAAAAACGGTTTGTGTCCGGATAACGTGCAGCTCGCAGGCCCGGCAAGCAGTTACGGTTTGTTGCAAACCCTGCCAATCAAGCTTAGTAGCAGGGGGTGTTGCCGCAAGTTTAATTTTACCGATGGGGCTGGGTGCCACATCCCCAGAGGCCTCTGGGCAGCGCGATTCCCAGACCTGGATACCCATGGCCTCCAGGATCTGGTGTTGTTTATCAACCGTCACCCTTGCACCCTCATTTCTAGACCCCACACCCTGAAGAGCATAAACGAAAAAATACAAAGTTACGAGAAGAACAGCTGCTGTCCCCTCATCCTAATCTTCCCCCTGAGGGGGAAAGGTTAAATACATGACCTAAATCGGTTGATTGGTCTGTGGGTGGCAGCGTTCAACCGGGGTCACGATTTTATTCAGGGCATTGATGTAGGCCTTGGTCGATGCAATAACGATATCCGTATCCGCACCATGACCGTTGACAATGCGGCCACCACGCTCCAGGCGCACGGTGACTTCGCCCTGGGCATCGGTACCACTGGTGATGTTGCTCACCGAATAAAGTTGCAACTCAACACCGCTCTCCACCACATTCTCAATGGCTCGAAATGCTGCGTCCACCGGCCCACTACCCTCTGAGTCTGCCTTTTGCTCTTTGCCATCAACCGACAGGGTAATATTGGCAAGAGGCGTTTCCCCACTTTGGGAACAGACCTTTAACCCAACCAGACGAATATAATCACTGGCCTGCTCAAGGCCCTCTTCGGTCACCAGGGCCTGCAAGTCCTCATCAAAGATTTCGTGCTTCTTGTCGGCTAGGTCTTTGAATCGACTGAATGCCGAGTTCAGGTCTTCCTCTGTATCAAACTCAATCCCCAACTCGGCCAGGCGTTGGCGAAAGGCATTTCGCCCCGAGTGTTTACCCAACACCATACGATTGGCCGGCCAACCCACATCCTCGGCACGCATGATTTCATAGGTCTCGCGGTGTTTGATCACACCATCCTGATGGATGCCCGACTCATGAGCAAAAGCATTAGCGCCAACGATGGCCTTATTGGGTTGCACAGGGAAACCGGTTATGCCGGAGACCAATCGGCTGCTCGGCACAATCTGAGTGGTGTCGATATTGCTATCGCAATCAAACATGTCCTGACGGGTGCGCACCGTCATGACGATCTCTTCAAGTGAAGCGTTGCCTGCCCGCTCACCCAAACCATTAATGGTGCATTCCACCTGACGCGCACCGGCGGTCACTGCGGCCAGGGAATTGGCCACTGCCAAGCCCAAGTCATTGTGACAGTGCACAGAAAAAACAACCTTGTCCGAGTTGGGAACACGCTCCATGAGGGTCTGGATCAACCCACCAAATTGCTGGGGCAAATTGTAACCTACAGTATCGGGGATATTGACGGTACTGGCGCCGGCATCAATAACCGCTTCAAGGACGCGGCACAAAAAGTCGATTTCTGATCGGCCCGCGTCCTCCGGTGAGAATTCTACATCATCAGTATACTGCCGGGCGCGCTTGACCGCCCACACCGCCCGCTCCAACACCGCGTCAGGCTCCATACGAAGCTTTTCCCTCATATGCACCGGGGAGGTGGCAATAAAGGTATGCACCCTGCCACGGGCCGCAGGTTTGACTGCTTCGGCGGCCACATCAATGTCCTTTTCGGTGGCCCGGGCCAGGGCACAAACTGTGCTGTCTTTGACCACCTCGGCAACGTGTTTAACAGCCTCAAAATCCCCGGGACTGGCTACAGGGAATCCCGCCTCGATGACATCGACACGCATGCGCTCCAGCAGCTTTGCAATACGCTCCTTTTCGTCCCGGGTCATCGACGCGCCAGGGCTCTGCTCGCCATCGCGCAAGGTGGTATCAAAAATGATCAATTTGTCGCTCATGGGGTTTTCTCCGCTATTAATCCATGACCATCAGGCCATTGAGTCCGCCGCCTTTGGCAGGCAGGGATGAAATACAGGGATTTTAAGATCGGATAGTTGCGCCTAACGGCGCAGCAGTACTGAGGAGAACAGGACAAGGGCAAAAGAAACACGGTCCGCGTCAGAATTGGCGTGGAGAAAGGATGAGGCTGGAGTGGCTTGCCTGGTCATGATGCACTATTTATAGCTGTGATTTGATTTTAATTCAAGCCCCAATTCCAATAAACAATGAAAAGTATTTTTGCCCCTTCTCTTATCAGGACGACTCCAGGGACCTCGGGGGCCGTAGTGTGTGGCCGCGCACGGAAAGGTATGGAGGAGGCAGAACGAAGCCCGGAACCAGAGTCGAGAAGGCTGGTATGAGGTGATATAAATACTCGCTTATTCATCATATGCCACAGAGACACGGAGGACACAGAGTAAATCAGAATTTGAAACTCTGTAGACAGTTTTATTTCTGTGCGCTCTGTGCCTCCGTGGCGACCATATAGTTCTATGCCTTTTTCTGGGCTCGCCGCTTTTTGCGATAAAACATCACACCTGAGACCGGGCCAGACAAAAAGTAGAGTAAGGACATCGCAAAAAGCACCCGTGCCGGGTCAAACGAGATCACCACCAAAACCAACACCATGATTAATAGCACCACAAAGGGCACTCGACCCTTCAGATCAAGGTCCTTATAGCTTCGATAGGGAATATTACTCACCATGGCCAGGGCGGCCAATACGGTAAACACCAAGGTCACCATGAGCCAATCTTCACCACGCTGCTCATAATTCGTCACCACCCATACCAGTGAAGCGGCCATCGCAGCGGCAGCGGGACAGGGCAGGCCTTGAAAATATCGCTTGTCATGCGCCTTCTGGGTGTTGAATCGCGCCAGACGCAAGGCGACCGCTGCCACGTATATAAAGGCCACCAACCAACCCAGCTTGCCGCGTAAATGTAGAGTCCAGTCGTAGAGTACCAGCGCCGGGGTGAGTCCGAACGAGATCATGTCCGACAGACTATCGTACTCAGAACCAAAGTCGCTGGTAGTACGGGTCAGTCGTGCGATACGCCCATCAAGGCCATCGATAACCAGAGCGATAAATATAGCAATGGCGGCGGCTTCATAGTTACCCTTGCTGGCCTGGACAATGGCAAAGAATCCGGCAAACAGACCGGCAGTGGTGAACAGGTTGGGGAGGATGTAAATACCCTTACGAGCCGGGCGCTCACCACCAACCGGTACGCCACGCTTGCGTCGCTTGAGTGCTTTTAGTTTTGGGTGTTTTAATTTTGGCACTGTCCATTCCTCTTGCTGCAGTCTCACCGCCACAGATCATTACAAAACTGGATCAATGAACCAGATGGGCAATAATATCACTTCCTGCCTTAAGCTTATCCCCCAACTTGGTCTCAATTTTGGTGTTGATGGGTAAATAAACATCCACCCGGGATCCAAATCGAATAAATCCGTAGCGTTCACCATGACCCAGGCGATCACCCGGCTGCGCGTAGCACAGAATCCGGCGGGCAATAAGACCCGCCACCTGTACACAGGTAATATCATCTTTTTCATCGGTCTGTAGCCACAAGGCATTACGTTCATTTTCTACAGATGCCTTGTCCAGAGTAGCATTGAAAAACCGCCCCCTGTGGTACCACCGGTTGATGACCTTACCTTCGATAGGGGCGCGGTTGGAATGCACGTTAAAAACATTCATAAATACACTGATCTTGATCGCCCGGCGATCCAGATAGGGATCATGGGTTTCTCCCACGAATACCACCCGGCCGTCGGCAGGACTCACCACACCCAGGGGATCGGAAGGGATATGACGCCGAGGGTCGCGAAAGAACTGCACCACAAACAGTGTGATCGCCCATAAAGGGGCTGCCCAATAGGGGCCATAGTAGTAATGCACCACAGCCGCCGCCAGGACCGCTACAAAGATATGTACCCAGCCCTCACGAGCCAGCAGGGGGTGACGCCGCTCAGCCATCGTAATACCGTCTTGGAAAGAAGTGATTAAAAAATTACTGGGGGATCAAGTCAGTTGACCGCCTTATCGACGATCTTCTTTGATTTAATCCAGGGCATCATGTCCCGTAGACGGGCGCCGACCTCTTCGATGGGATGAGTCTCACCCTTCTTACGCAGTTCCGGAAAACGCTTGCCGCCGGATTCATTCTCCGCCATCCACTCCTTGGCAAATTCACCGGATTGAATCTCACCCAGAATTTTTTTCATCTCTGCCTTAGTTTGCTCATTCACTATACGAGGTCCGCGGGTCAGATCGCCATATTCGGCAGTATTGGAAATAGAATATCGCATGTTGGCAATTCCACCCTCATACATGAGATCTACAATCAACTTAGTTTCATGCAGACATTCAAAATAGGCCATCTCCGGTGGATAGCCCGCCTCTACCAAGGTTTCAAACCCGGCCTGTACCAACGAGGTCAAACCGCCACACAATACCGCTTGCTCACCGAACAGATCTGTTTCGGTTTCGTCCTTAAAAGTGGTCTCAATAATACCAGCACGGCCGCCGCCTATGGCCGAGGCATAGGCCAGGGCGATATCCCGTGTGTTTCCAGATGCATCCTGATGAATAGCGATCAAACAAGGTACACCCCCGCCTTCCAGGAAGGTGGACCGTACCAGATGCCCCGGACCTTTGGGTGCAACCATAAAGACATCCATATCGGCGCGGGGCTCGATAAAACCAAAGTGAATATTAAAACCGTGAGCAAAGGCCAGGGCTGCACCGTCTTTAAGATTGGGGGCAATAGCGGCCGCATAGATTGCAGCCTGCTTTTCATCCGGCGCCAACACCATAACCACATCGGCTTGTTTGACCGCATCGGCTACGGTAGCCACGGCAATTCCGGCCTTTTCTGCTTTGGCACGGGATACCGAACTCTCGCGCAGGCCCACCACCACCTTTACACCACTTTCTTTCAGGTTGTTGGCGTGGGCATGACCTTGTGAACCGTAACCCACAATGGCAACGGTCTTGTCTGTAATCTTGCCAAGATCGGCATCTTTATCATAAAAAACTTTCATGACTAACCTCTATATAATTTGTACGCCGACTTCGTGCTGGCGCTGGAAATTGAAAAATCGTTAAACCTGCAAACCCTTTTCGCCCCTGGCAATACCCGACACCCCCGAACGCACGGTCTCCATAATTGAACCCGTAGGCAAAGTTTCCAGATAGGCATCTAGCTTGGTACCCGTACCGGTGACTTCAATGGTGTAGAACGCGTCGGTTACATCGATCACCCGGCCACGGAAAATATCGACCAAACGCTTGACCTCATCACGCAAACTGCCTTCGGCCCTAACCTTAATCAGCATCATCTCCCGTTCAATGTGGGGACCCTCGGTCAGATCCACCAGGCGCACCACATCGACCAGTTTGTTCAACTGCTTGGTAATCTGCTCAATGACACGCTCCGAACCGCTGGTGACGATGGTCATGCGTGACAGCGTCTCGTCTTCTGTAGGTGCAACGGTCAAAGACTGGATATTATAACCCCGGGCCGAAAACAGCCCTGCCACCCTTGAAAGGGCGCCGGCCTCGTTTTCCAGCAAGATGGAGATAATATGTCTGTCGCTCACGCCAGTTCCCTATCCGTCGGCACGACGGCATTACAGGGAGCAAGGTGCATCTCATGATGACCCTTGCCCGCACCCACCATTGGATAAACGTTTTCTTTCTGGTCAGTAATAAAATCCATGAACACTAAACGATCCTTCATCCCCAAGGCTTCCTTCAGCACACCCTCCACATCCGATGGCTTTGTAATTTTAAAACCCACGTGACCGTAACTTTCAGCCAACAGGGTAAAATCGGGCAAGGCCTCCATATAAGAATGGGAGTAACGCTTCTCATAGAAGAATTCCTGCCACTGCCGCACCATGCCCATGTAACGGTTATTGAGATTGACCACCTTGATGGGCAAGGCGTACTGCTTGCAAGTCGACAACTCCTGAATGCACATCTGGATGCTGGCCTCACCGGTAACACAGACCACCGTATCGTTGGGGTGGGCAAATTGCACTCCCATGGCCGCCGGTAGGCCGAAACCCATGGTGCCAAGACCGCCGGAGTTGATCCAGCGCCGTGGCTGCTCAAATTTATAATATTGAGCTGTCCACATTTGATGTTGACCCACATCCGAGGTCACATAGGCATCACCGCCGGTCAACTCGTAGAGATGCTCCAACACGTATTGGGGCTTGATAAGCTCGTCGCTCTTTTGGTAGGTCAGACACTTGAGTCCACGCCATTGCTCTATCTGTTGCCACCAACTCTTCAAGGCATGGCTATCAGGCTTGGTGTCCGAGGCCTTCACCCGTTTCATCATATCCTGTAAAACGGTGTCGGCATCGCCAACGATGGGCACCTCCACCGGCACCGTCTTGCCAATGGACGAGGGATCCACGTCCACATGAACGATACGGGCATGGGGGCAAAACTGGGCGAGATCCCCGGTGATTCTGTCGTCAAACCGGGCTCCCACCGCCAACAGCACATCACACTCATGCATGGCCATATTGGCCTCATAGGTGCCGTGCATCCCGAGCATGCCCAAGAATAGAGAATCCGTCGCCGGATAGCTCCCCAGGCCCATCAGGGTATTGGTGATCGGGTAACCCAACTCACGCACAAAGGCGGTGAGCGATGCCGATGCCTCACCCAGAACGATTCCACCGCCGGTATAGATCATGGGCCGCTTGGCGGACAGCAACAACTCCACGCCCTTTTTGATCTGCGTCTGGTGGCCCTTTTTGACTGGCGAATAAGACCGAATGACCGCAGTCTCGGGATAAAAATATTCGGTTTTATGGGCAGTGATATCTTTGGGGATATCCACCACCACCGGGCCAGGTCGACCGGTGGTGGCGATATAAAAGGCCTTCTTGATCGTGACCGCCAGATCCCGCACATCGCGAACCAAAAAATTATGTTTTACACAGGGCCGGGTAATCCCCACCGAATCCACTTCCTGAAATGCATCGTCACCAATCAGGGCAGAAGCCACCTGAGCGGTGAAGACCACCAGGGGGATCGAGTCCATGTGGGCCGTGGCGATACCGGTCACGGTGTTAGTCGCACCGGGTCCCGAGGTCACCAACACCACTCCAGGCCTGCCAGTAGAACGAGCATAGCCATCCGCAGCATGGGTCGCACCCTGCTCATGGCGCACCAAAATATGCTGCACCTTGTCTTGGGTATACAAGGCATCATAAAGGTGCAAGGCCGCGCCCCCTGGGTAGCCGAAGAGATACTCCACACCCTCCTCTGCCAGGCAACGCACAAATATGTCAGCGCCGGTTAATTCCAAAATGACCTCATGAATAAAAAATGCCCGCAGAACGGACGTTTCCAGGGTAAAACGTCAACACAAGCGTAGGCCTGCAACTTACTGTTTCGGTTGGGGGTCGTCAATACTCCGAACAAAAAAATCCTGTTAAAACTGCACTCTAAAGCAGATCTAATTGCGCCGCCAAGTGGTCACGCCATCACGGTCTTCAAGAATGATGTTGGCAGCTAAAAGTACATCCCGAATTCGATCCGCCTCTGCCCAATCCTTATTTTGACGGGCTCCGTCACGATCGGCCATGTACTGCTGGATCTGATCATCGGAGAGCCCCCCACTATCGTTGCCGCTGCCGGAGTCGGATTGCAAAAATCGTTGGGGGGATTGCTGAAACAACCCCAAGATGCCGCCCAAGCCCAATAATACCCCTGCCAAGTGGGTGGCCTTATCCGTCTGCCCTGACTCCTTGACGGTATTGAGTTGGCGGCGCAGGTCTGCCAGCACTGCAAAGGCCTCCGGGGTATTGAAATCATCGTCCATGGAGGCATAAAACCGCTGCCCATATTCGCCAAAATCATCGCTTGGCCCAGGGCTGAGACCACTTAGGGCGATGTAATAGCCGGTAAGACCGGCCTTGGCATTTTCCAGGGCGCCATCGGCGTAGTTGAGGGGGCTGCGATATTGGCTGGTGAGAATAAAATAACGCACCACCTCCGGGTCGTAGTGGGCCAGTATCTCTCTGATGGTAAAGAAATTGCCCAAAGATTTGGACATCTTTTCCTCATTGATGCGGACAAAACCGTTGTGCATCCATAAGTTGACAAAGGTCTTGCCGGTGGCTGCCTCAGACTGGGCAATCTCGTTGTCGTGATGGGGAAAACGCAGGTCCTGGCCGCCCCCATGGATATCAAAATGGTCACCCAGGCAATGAGTGGACATGGCTGAACATTCGATATGCCAACCGGGGCGGCCGGGCCCCCACGGCGTCGGCCAACTCGGCTCATCCGGTTTGGCCGCCTTCCACAACACAAAGTCCAGGGGGTCTTGTTTGGCCTCGTCGGCCTCCACCCTGGCCCCCACCTTAAGATCATCCAGAGGCTCACCCGACAACGCACCATAGCCCTCAAACCGGCGCACTCGATAATAGACGTCCCCATTGGCCGCCCGATAGGCAAAGTCCTTGTCCATCAGGGCCTGGATCATGGTCACGATCTGGTCCATATGGGCCGTAGCCCGGGGTTCTGCCTCTGGTGGCAATACCCCCAGGGCCTCGGCATCCTCGTGCATAGCTTCGGTGAAACGTTGGGTCAGAACATTAAAATCCTCTCCATTTTCAACGGCACGCTTTATGATTTTGTCGTCGATATCGGTGACATTACGCACATAGGTCACCTCATACCCCCGCGCGCGCAAATAACGCGTTACCATATCGAATACCACCAGCACCCGGGCGTGACCCAGATGGCAATAGTCATACACAGTCATGCCGCATACATAGATGCGGACCTTGTTGGCTTCGATGGGGCGGAGCGGTTCTTTTTGTCGGCTTAGACTGTTATAAATCTGCATCAACGTCATTCTGTCTTGGCGGAAAATAGAATATATCATAACCGGCGAGTCGGATTTCAGCACCTGAATCACCCCGGTCATCGGTCCTGCCGATTCGCCCCTTGGTCACTCCCATCAAGAACTGGCTTGCGTCTTATTGGCCACTGAACGACAATAAAATACATATTTAACCCACTGAACCGACATGACTTTAAACATACCCAATCCCAAGGTCATCATCCACACCACCTATGGCCCCATCACTGTGGAACTGTTTGTCAATAAGGTGCCGAAGACAGTGGAGAACTTTCTCCAGTACGTCGATGATGGGTTCTACATCAACACTCTGTTTCATCGGGTGATCGACCGCTTTATCGTCCAGGGAGGCGGCTTTCAGATTGGTATGGTGCAAAAGACCACACGCCCCCCCATCACCAACGAGATAAAAAATGGACTGCGCAACGAGATGGCCACCGTGGCCATGGCCCGTGTAGCGGGGGATACGCACTCGGCCACCTCCCAATTCTTTATCAACACCCAGGATAACGAAAGCCTTAATCGCCACAACAATAACACAGACCCCGCCGGTTATTGCGTATTCGGCAAGGTCCTGGAAGGTATGGCCGTTATTGAGCGTATTGAGGGCTCACCTACCAGCACCCACGGAGAGCATGAAAACGTGCCTGTTCAAGACATCTTCATCCAACTCATAGAACGAATGAATTGATCCTCCCGTCCATTCTATGCCCACACTCTTCATTTCTGACCTGCATCTATCTGCGTCCCGCCCTCAAATCATTGACCTCTTTCTGCGCTTTTTGCAGGGTCCGGCTCGGGACGCGGACCAACTCTATATACTGGGCGATCTCTTTGATTACTGGGTGGGAGACGAAATGTTGCAGTCAGATGATCACGCCAATCTGGGCGCGGCCCTAAGGCGGCTAACGGACTCCGGTGTATCCCTTTACATAGCCCATGGCAATCGTGACTTCTTGTTGGGCCAGAATTTCACTCAAACCACGGGTAGCACCCTGTTAGAAGAAACCACGGTGATCGATCTCTATGGGACCCCCGCTCTCATCATGCATGGGGATAGTCTTTGTATCGGTGATGTGGAACACCAAGCCTGGCGGCGGCAGGTACTCAGCAGTCAGTGGCAACAGGAATTTCTCGCCCAAAGCCTGGACAAGCGCATTGACATTGCCAAGTCCCTGCGCCAACAGAGCGAAGAGAACAAACAACACAAGGCCATTGAGATCATGGATGCCAGTCAACAGGCGATCGAAGACACCATGCGTCAACACAAGGTCAAACTATTGATACACGGCCACACCCATCGTCCTGGGCGGCATCGATTTGAACTGGACGGCGAGCCCGTCAGACGTATTGTATTAGGCGACTGGTACCAACAGGGCAGCGTATTGGTCTGCACCAACGATGATTGGGAATTGATAGAGTTGGGGTTGTTAGACTAACAGATATTCTGGAAGCAACACAGTAACCGTAGAAGTGCAAAGGAGAGGCGATTAATGGAGGCGCCACCAGTCAATAACTGGAAAAATAAATATTGCCATAATCTGCGGAGCCTGACTTTCCCGTGTTATCGGTATCCGTCATGATGGCAACGGCGTCAATCCGCATGACATCCTCGCCAATATAACGTTTCACATCTTCCAGTACATTACGTTTTTCCTCAACCCAACTTCCGGTATTCGTGCTGCCTGAACGAATCGCAATCATTGTGGCCTGATGGGCGTAGGCATTGGGCCACACACTGCCAATGGGTTGCTGGCTGGCCCAGACATAGTTGATCGCCCGGGTGCGCCAAAAAAACAGGCCACCGGAAATGACAATATATATCCGCGCTGGATAGTCATCACCTTCACGATGGGTTTCATCTATGCCAGAAAACACCTGATTGACACGCCACGACCAATTTATATACGGTGTTTTTGCCAGGTCGACCGATATTTTTCTGACCAAACCCGAAGCCGTACCATTGCTGGTAGCATGAAGATAGACCCGATTGCCCGAGGTTTTGATTTCGTAGCGAGTTATCCCTTTAAATTCCTGCCTTTCCCACTGACTGATGTCCGGCAAGTCAAGCACAGGCTGCACATCACTGCCTGCATGTGCATTCAAAACTACAGCAACAATAGACAAAGCCGCCCATGTCCGGTGTCCAGTTGTTGCTATCGAAGGCATATACGGGAATTGCTTGCAGTCCAACCCAGTATCATTGCCATGCTGCTCTAACCGCGAAGAGGACCCGGTATTGAATTCCGACAAGTTAGACCAAAAACTCTCAAGTACCCGATGTCTCCTTGGTTGGCTTGGCTGTAGATTCCCGGTTGCGCATCTCCGCCGGTGTATAACGGGAATAGTCCGCCGGCAGTGTAAATAGAGACGGATCGGCCTTATAATTTTTCTCGTAGTTATTCAGGTTGCGTGTTTTACCGGTCATGTCTTCCATACGCACGGGCAAACCGTATTCCAAGTGCCGAATCGGTAGAAAGACATTATTGGCCAAATCACAACCCGTTTGAAATTCCCGGGGCACAAAGGCCGACATGGCAGCCTGTTCACCGGCAAGCACCTCACGGTATTCGATTAAGGCCTGGCGCACCTCTTCCATCAAGCCTTTAGCCGCAAACACGACATAACAACGTTTGCCGTTAGTAGATAAGGTATATCGCGTTACCTTCTTGCCGTCAATATCGGGACTGTCCTTGAGCACAAAGGTCTTCACTTCATGCTTAAATTCTTTCGGTGGCTTTATGCCGATAGCCTGAGGCTTGATGACTAGAATAGCCTGGGTCTCGGCAGCAACGCTATAGATCGTCTTTTGTGCGCGGTCATATAACAAAAAGTCGTTATTATTGATTCCATCATCGATACGCATGAATTCCTTGGTAACAATCATGCGAGTGGGGGAAGACTCAGAGACACTATCTTTTTCTGAGAACATCACCATATAGTCTCCGTCGGAGCGGGAACAGGAAACCGTGACTCCGATCACGAAAACAACAAGCAGAACAAGAACAGGTCGAATCGAATTAAACAAGAGTTTATCCCCTTAAAGTCCCAAAGAATTAGGGAAGCTCTGATTAATTCGTCATTCCGGCCGTAGCGAAGCGAAGAGCCGGAATCCAGAGTAGTAAAATCACTGTATTACTGGATTCCCGCTTTCGCGGGA
>DRJZ01000089.1 GCA_011052015.1 Acidiferrobacteraceae bacterium
GTGGTACCGCCACCACTGGGTGGCGAAACGCTGGGTGGCGACGAGCCGCCGCCCGTATCCGGACTTGGGGTAGTAGGTGTAGGCATCGCCACCGGCGCACTAAAATCACCCTGAGCTGCAGGTGGCTCCTGTTTGTACAAGGGCCAATCTGGCGCGCCCTGTTTGATGGTGGGCGGGAAGAATACCGACTGCAATACCGGACCGCGCAAGGCACGCAGGCTGACATCGATTTTTTGGTCTTGGCGCCAGGATGTAGGCCATACGCTGGGGTCAAAAAGGTCGGGCCGAGGGTATTTATCCTGACTCAGAAACCGGGGAATATAGTCCAGACGCTTCAGCTTTTGGGCTACGACACGTCCGGTCTCACCACGTTTAACCGACAGTTTCTGTTTTGCTCGCCCTAGCCAGATCGCATGCTCATATACCGGCACATACAAGCCTGTCGGCACAGTTCTATTTTCCCCAAGTTTACGGGACTCATCAGCACAATCCTGCCCGCACATCCGTACATCAAACACCGTGCCACGAATACCGATCGTCGCTGTGGGCGTGTTGATTCGATACGCCGCCGGCTTGCGTTTGCCAATCAGGCCAGTAAGCACTCGCAATCCACCCTTGAGTAGATTCATACTGGCCCGCGCCGTTTTGGAACTGTAGGCGTAGTCATCAATCCGTAGCTGGGTATGGGGCCTAAGCGTCATCCTGGCCTTGTCCACAAAGCTAATGACAGTAAAACTGTCACTGCCGGTCGATAAGATGTCGCCTTTGAACAACGGTGCACCTTTTATCAGAGCCCTTGAGGGCTGCCCCGCCGCCGTTGCCGTGACCATACCGTAAACATAGACGGCAGTGGCCACCGGCTTTGGCGCCGCGTAGCTGGGTTGAAACGGTAGCAGCATGCACAACAAAAGCCCCATCACAGCAAACCGACCCCAATGGACGGGTTGCGGCTTTCTGCTACGTACTGGGTTAACCAAACAAGAACCACATGCAGGTAACTTCATGTCATTTATCCGGCTAAGTAGATTTTTTGATTTAATAGACATAGCTGATATTGAGCCCCCACGCCCGCCGGTCATAGGTGAGTGATGCATAGTTGGATTGCACATCGGAAACGTTATAGGTCAATCGCGTCATGATGTGACGCCCAAACCACCGGGTGAGTCCTGCGGAGTAGTTGGTGGTTTCTGTCTCACGTTTAACCGGGCCAACAAAATTATTGTAGTCTGAGGTGCTGTAACTGGCGCCCAGATTCACCCGTAGATCCCAGATGACTGGAAACTGGGCCCCAAAATTGAGGGCATAGCCATCGGATTCAAAGTTCAAACCATCAGACTGGCTGGTGTTGTATTGCGCCCCTGCACTCACCTGGCCTTTGCGCTCATTGAAGTACCACACCTGGGTCACCCCCAGGGCATGGTTATTGGCATCTCGAGAGGAGATCGTTGGATCAAATCCAATATAGCTGAACTTGTCCTGGGTGTAAGAATAATGAAAATTTGTCGAAGTGTTTTGGGTAAACCCCACCCTTGCCCCCAAAGTAAGCGCATAGGATTGACTATACGGATCACCGGATTCCAGGTTGACCTTGGTGTAACCGGCCTTTATCGAACTTATAACGGACTTTTTCTTTACTACTGAACTGTGTTGCAATGCCACTGTCACCCCGTGCTGTCTAACCCCCGCGCCATCCAGGACATCGTCGGTATACCGGGCTCGATAAGCCGAGGCCTCTACCGTGCCCACCCATTCGGGGCTACGAATAAAACGATGCTCGACAGAGAGATATTCGGTATAGCGATTTCCCCTTTTACTGCCAACAAAGCTCGATCCATCCGGGACAGCAAACACGTTATCATCATTTTGATACCCCATCTGGACATAGAGACCCCAAGGCGTAGGGGTTCCGGGCCGCTGGAGTTGCGAGACCTGCTTGGCAATCGCCTCTAAATACTGACGAGCCAATTTTGAGTATTTTGATCCGGGCGCCAGATTTTCGACTTTTCGAAAATGGGCGACCGCTTCATCCGTCCGCCGGGCGTTATAATAGGTCGCGCCCGAATGAAATAATAACGAGGGGCTGTTGGGTTGTATTGCCAGCGCCTCCTTGAATATGACTATCGCCTCATCATAGTGCCCCAATCGATCCAGTGTAATCGCGAGATAACGCAGAATCAGTACATTGTTGGGATTTTGCTCATTTAATTTGCGGAACTCTTTCAGGGCCTCCTGGTACCGTTTTGCACTGAAGGCCTTGGCCGCTGCTGTTTCCTGAAACTTGACTGCGACCTGTGCCATTGCATTTCCACCCACTGCCAGCAAGGTAGCGGCGGCCACTGCCAGGATATTTTTATATTTTCGTAGTCTCATGATGATTGATAGGCCCTGTTGGTTAATCTGATCTCTGTACTCTTATTGATCACCACACTATCGCACTTTACATCTGGGACACCGTTCCGCCCCCCTCATTCCCGACCTTACGCTTGCCGGTAATGCTGTTACCAACGGTTTTTGTCTTTTCCCCCAGCGTTGCTTCCTATAGTGTATTGTGTTCCTAGAATACCCACCTATTTCATAGGACAAAGTACGTAATACGTTGTTTCTTAACACAAATAATATCTGTACCTCATGGTTTTTCGTCAAAATTCTGTCTACCTGCTTCGGTCTACAGGCTAGCAAAAAATAATGGTTATTAATGTGACCTAGATCACAGTTCTCAGAAGTTATGGGTTCCCACGGGGGACCGTGGGAACCAGAAACACTACGACTACCGTTCCACCTTCTGACCCTCTTCCTAGTGAAGGGCGAGGATTACAGGATAAGAAATAATCGGAATATCCTTAGAGATACCTTGGCACACCCTATACTAAGGTGTCCAAATTTGAATACTCACCTCGCATCGTCCGATAGATGATCGCCTTATCCCCCTCCACCAGTCCCTGGGTACGCGCCACGTCCATCACCTCTTTGGCGGGGTAGCCGATACCCCACACGCCCTCAGGGGCCTCATCCATTTCATGGGGGCTCAATGCCCAGTCATCAATATTCTCATCAACAGTATCCACGCACATAGCGTTGCCCTGTGTCGACGCCTTGGCCTGTTTATGGACCCGCATCAACTCCTCTTGCGTGCATTGACAAAACAGACGGTGATCAAATCGGGCCATGGGATGATATTGTTTGTCATGCACATGCACGGTGGGGAAGAAGATAACGTCAGGGTTGCGGCGCTTAAATATAAACGCCATGGGGTGGATGGTCTCGGCCAAAGCTACGTTTTCGTCGTTGAATTTTGGCTTTAATTGGAATACCGCAAAACCGTAATCCTGATAGTCAGGCATGGTCGCCCATACGTTATCAGGTAACCTGAAACGAGGGTCCAAACGATCCCAGTCACGGGTCGAGGGCACAAAAGAAGCCTCATAGTCGCCCACCTCATGGACCTTTAGCATAGCGGGGTGCAGGTCCTCGTCGCCGCCAAAACTGACCATCATAATAGTGGGGATGGCCTGCTTCATGTCATCGAAAAAAGCAGGGTAGGCGCTGAGGTCGATAAAATCCAGATTATTCTCATCACCATCCGGAGGGACGGGTAGCGGCAATATCATAGCGGCCTCGTTATCCGGGCGGACGGTCATGCTATAGACCAAGGCCTGGCGGCCATTAGCCAATGAACGCGCAAAAATGTTGGTATTGCTTACCTCAACCTCAGTGGCGAATTCCTCGACCACCTCTTTTCCATCGACAATGATAATACACATGGCAGTGTTTCCTTTTTCCTTGAGGGACCTAGTGTAGTGTCCTAATTTGATCGTATATTATCAAGAGTTCTCTGGTTCCCACGCTCCCACGTGGGAACCCATAGCCCTGCCCTACCGAGCCAAACATATGCATTCCCACGCGGGAGCGTGGGAACAAGGTGCTAAAACGATTAATATATGATTA
>DRJZ01000090.1 GCA_011052015.1 Acidiferrobacteraceae bacterium
ATGTAGCGCATACAGGTCAATAGATACTGATCTGATTGAACCAAGCTTGACCGATGCCGACCTTCCCATAGGGTGCCGGTACGACGGTAGGTTTTGTTGATGTACTGGGCGTAGCGGCTTCCCACCCCCTTCAAGGTATCGGACAGCGCGGTCTCATCGGCGGGAGTGTCGCCAGAAAATGGATATGGTTCGTCATAAGACAGTAGGCATGCACTGCCACACCGTATCGCCGGGACAGTTGCCGCCACAGGCCCAAATAGACCTGATAGTTCTTGGGCTCGATAAAACAGGCTTCGCAGTTATTCCCCCGCTGGACTATATGATACGGAAAACCCGGTAGGTACATCCTTGCACGACGTGGCATAACAGATCCTTTGCGTAGCCTTGGTAGAGCAGCAGAATAACCGATCCCCCCCGGTTGCACAAAATTTAATCCCTCCGTCCCCTATTCTGGTCTGCAAACTTACGCATGACTATTTTTTCTTCTATTCACATCGCTTGATGTAACACAAGCGTTCAAATCTTTTAGAATCCCATTTTCAATATTATAAATCCATCCGTGAATGGAGAGCTCGCGCCCTTGTTTCCAAGCATTTTGGACAATAGTTGTGTTACAAACGTTTATTACCTGTTCTTTTACATTTATCTCACAGAGTAAATCTAACTTCTTATTATGCTTTAGCCCTTTAAATCTTTCAGCATTGAAACGGATAACATCCTTAATATGGCGTAGCCAATTATCTATAAGACCATGCTCTTGATCTTCCATCGCCGCCTTTATGCCGCCACACCCGTAATGACCGCAAACTATAATATGTTTTACTTGTAGAACATCGACAGCGAACTGGATTACAGAAAGACAATTTAAGTCTGTATGAACAACAACATTTGCAATATTACGATGTACAAATACTTCACCAGGAGGCAGGTTTACTATTTCGTTCGCAGGAACTCGGCTATCTGAACAGCCAATCCATAGATACTCGGGAGCCTGTTGCTTGGATAATCGTGAGAAAAACTCTGGGTCTTTTTCCTTAATTGAGGTTGCCCACGCCAAATTCTTATCAAACAGATGCTTTAGTGTTTTCAAAGCTCAAATACCCCCATACTTTCCTCTGCGCACTCCGCGTTTAACCGCTGATCTTAATCCTTTGCGTCGTTGCGCCTTCGCGGCAAAAAACCATATCAACCTTAATTCAAATCAAAACCAAAGCTCTCCTTAAACCGTTCCGCAAATTCATCCTTTGTAAATTTATGATTCTGGGTGCCATGTTTTTCGATCTTGATGGCGCCCATGAGTGAAGCGATGCGCCCGGTGGTTTCCCAGTCCATGCCTTTGCTCATACCATAAAGCAGGCCACCGCGGTAAGCATCACCGCAGCCGGTGGGATCGCTCAGGGTCCGGATTTTGGCAGAGGGAATGGTGTGGGATGCTTTGCCGATGTGAATCTCCGACCCTTCACCCCCCTTGGTGACAATGACCGCTTCGACCCGTTCGGTTATTTGTTTCAGACTCAACCCGGTCTTTTCCTGCATCATCTGGGCCTCGTAATCATTAACGCTGAGGTAGTTGGCCTGCTCCAGCAACAACTCCAGCTCGGTGCCATTAAACATGGGCAGACCCTGTCCGGGGTCGAACACAAACGGTATCCCGGCGTCGGCAAACTGGCTGGCGTGTTCGATCATACCTTCGTAACCATCCGGCGATACAATACCCAAGCCAATATCCTTGGCGTCACCCACTTTGTTCACATGGGAATGGCCCATGGCGCCGGGGTGGAAGGCGGTGATCTGGTTGTCGTCCATGTCGGTGGTGATAAAGGCCTGGGCGGTATAGGTCCCGTCCACCTGGGTGACGTGGGTGCGATTGAGGCCCACCATGTCCATCCAATCCCCATACAGACCAAAGTCCTTACCCACGGTACCCATGGGAGTGACGTCCTGGTCGAGCAGGGAAAGATTATAGGCAATATTACCGGCGCACCCTCCGTACTCGCGGCGCATTTCCGGCACCATGAATGACACATTTAGCATATGCACCTTGTCCGGCAAGATGTGATTTTTAAATTTATCCGGAAACACCATGATGGTGTCGTAGGCAAAAGAACCGCAAACCAATATAGACACAAGGCCTCCCTATTTATTTAGACGAACAAGTTCGTTCGCCTCGTGTTGTTGTAGAAATTTTTCGATGATGGCCGCCGTGCGTTGCGGGCATTCCCCCTGGGGCATGTGGCCACAGCCTTTCAGGATGATGAATTCAGAGCCTTTTATGGCCCGATGCAGGCGCTCACCCATGGCGATGGGGACAATAATATCCTCCCGGCCCCAGAGAATCACCGTCGGCAGGGTAATATCGGTGTAACGACGGCTTATCTCGCGGTGGTCTTTGGGCCGAATCTGGCGCCCGGTCTGGATCAGGGCCCGGCTGGCGCCGGGCTGAGCAAACGCCATCGCCAGGGTGTCCACATCCGCATCACGGATCAATGCGTCATTATAGTACAGACGTTGCAACAGCATTCGAACCAACCACTTTTTGGACAACACGGGTCCGAGAAGGTCCGGTAACAACGGCAGTTGCAATAATTTCAAAAAAATTGGCAAGGATTGTGGGTAGGCGGCGCTGTCGATGAGCACCAGCCGGACAATACGATCCGGCTCGTGCTCAATAAGATACAGGCTCACCGCCAACACCACCCCACCCCCCATGGAATGGCCCACCAGGGTGAGCTGGCTTAAATCATGGCGGCGGATGAATCGGATCACCTGGGCAGCGTGATCATAAATGCTGTAGTGCCCATCATCCGGTTTGGGGGATCGTCCAAAACCTTTAAGGTCTAACATCCACAGCTTGTGATCGCGGGACAAAGGCCCACGCACATCCGCCCAAGTGCTGAGGTTATTGGCAAAGGCATGCACGAACAAGACCGGTGAACCCTGTCCCTGGGTTTCATAGTAGAGGTCGGGACCGCTAAGTTTGTCTACCCGCTTAACAAATGCTCCCCATGTATCCGTTGGGGTGTGGGTCAAATTTGGTTTGGGGTCAGTAGGCTGACATCCGCCCAGAACGAAAGAGGCGAAAACAAAAAGCACAAAGACGGCGCACCGCGCACAAGAAAAAAGGATGTGCGCCCCTTCCCTCTCTGCGCCTTTGCGAGAGTCATTATCTCTGACAGGTGGAGACAGAATCAATCGTCAGGCGCCTGCCAGACAAGATCAAGCTCCCGCGCCGCCTTAACTTCATCCAGGCGCCGTACCGGTGTGCTATAGGGCGCGCCCTTGATCATGTCGGCATCGTCATAGGCCTCATCATGGATCTCCTTCATCGCGGCCACGAATCCATCCAGTTCTTCCTTGCTCTCGGTCTCGGTGGGCTCGATGAGCAGACACTCCGGCACCAACAAGGGAAAGTACGTCGTCGGGGCGTGATAGCCCTTGTCCAAGAGTCGTTTGGCCACATCCATGGCGGTGATACCGGTCTCGTCTTTGAGTTTTTTCAGGGTGACAATAAATTCGTGGGTGGCGCGACGGGATGGGTAGGCGAGTTCAAAACCCTCTTCCTGCAAACGCACCATCAGGTAGTTGGCATTTAAGGTGGCAAAATCCGCCACCCGATGCATACCCTCACGGCCCAGCATGCGCGCATAGACATAGGCGCGCAGGAGTACACCCACGTTGCCCATGTTAGCCGACAGGTGACCAATGGTGTGGGGCAGGTCCACTTCACTCAAAAGGCGATACTCACCATAGTGCTCGGTCACCACCGGCACCGGGATAAAGGGCGCCAGGCGTTCGCTTACACCTACCGGACCCGCGCCAGGCCCACCACCCCCATGGGGAGTGGAAAATGTCTTGTGCAGATTCATGTGGATCACATCGAAGCCCATGTCCCCAGGTTTAACCTTACCCAGGATGGCATTGAGGTTGGCGCCATCGTAATACAACAGGCCACCGGCCTGATGCAGCACCGTGGCAATCTCTTGTATCCGACGTTCAAACACACCCAGGGTTGAGGGGTTGGTCAACATCAACCCGGCGGTCTGTGGGCCCACCACCTGCTTTAACGCTTCCACATCCACATCGCCTTGGACATCGGTGGGGATCTCCTTAACTTTATAACCACACATCACTGCGGTGGCGGGATTGGTGCCGTGGGCCGCATCCGGCACCAGGATCTCGGTGCGTTGGCTATCCCCTTGGGCCTCATGATAAGCACGGATCATGGCAATCCCGGCAAACTCGCCCTGGGCCCCCGCCAAGGGCGCTAGCGACACTGTCTGCATGCCGGTGATCTCTTTTAGTATCTCCTGCAATTCATGCATGCAGCACAAAAAGGCCTGCCCGGTGCTGGCCGGGGCCAGAGGGTGACGGCCCAGGAACGCCGGCAACATGGCCAGGGTGTTACAAGCCCGCGGGTTGTACTTCATGGTGCAAGACCCCAGGGGGTAAAAATGGGTGTCAATGGAAAAATTCTTTTGTGATAGCTGAGTGTAGTGACGCACCGTTTGCATCTCCGACACCTCGGGTAAACCGATGGGATCATCCCGCAACAGCGCCGCCGGGATATCGTTGACATCGGCATCACTGGGTTGAAACTGAGCACCGTTGTAGCGTCCGGGTTTAGATCGTTCAAAAATAAGCATAGGAACCTACTTTTAAATAATCAAAACGCCGCTGCTTCGGCTTGTGCATAGGCGTGAGACACGGTACGGCCAATCTGTTTCTCAAGGCCCGGATAGATTTTTTCATAGGCGATCAACTGTTCCTTGATGACGGGTAACACTTCAAAATCCGACTGACCGGCTTCTACCGCCTTGGCCACCGCGTTCCAGATAATTTCAAAATACTTGCGTTCATTGATGATGTCCTGACCGTCCCCCACCGCACCATGACCCGGAATCATCTTGACGACGTCCAGAGTTTCCAGTTCTTTCAGCAGTTTGATCCACTGGCCGATCTTGCCTTCAAAGGTCCCCGGGGCACGGTCGGTATAGAGCACATCACCACCGATCAAAACTTTAAGCTTGGGAAGCCATACCAGCAAGTCTCCTGGTGAATGACTATCGCCAGAGGGAATCAAGGTCACCTCAACACCACCCATCTTCCGCGTAGTACGTTCATCGACAGTTGTGGTAGGAATCAAAGCCTTGGAATCGTTGCCGATGGCACCTTCGGACATCTGGTTAAAAAGATCGACCCAATATCCCAACTCATTTTTGATGCGTTCCTTCACCTTGGTGCTGGTAATGACCTCGGTCTGGGCCGAGGCGATGGACGTGCCCCCCAGCCAATGGTCGCCATGACCGTGGGTGTTAACGATCCACCTAATAGGTTTATCGGTGACAGTGCGAATGGTGTTAAGCAAAGCAGTGCCAATGGTTGCGGAAGACCCGGTATCAACGACCAACACCCCATCCCCGGTTACCACAAATGTACTGTTGGAGTTCCAGCCCTTGTTTTGAGGGTTGGGAAAATCCCGCGCCGGGGTAATGATGGCATACACACCGTCGGCCACCTTTTCTGCGGCCATAGTATAGTCGGCCAATTTAGCCGGTGCAGACACCACTTTAGTGGCAGGCACCTGTTCACCAGGCGTGGCGGTGTCGGCTACTGTAGATTCGGACTGTTTTTCGAGTTGATTATCGGCTGAATCACAGGCCACCAGGGTTGCCGCGACGAGTGCAGTCAATACCATTCGTTTCATTACGCCTCCTTAAAGCAGTCTTTGTATGCTTGCCAACTGATCAACTCTAATCAGCGTTCCCTGAACTCGGTTTGATCGCGGCAATGGCCAGATCATAGTCGGGCTCCTGGGCAATCTCGGGCACCAACTCAGCATGCAACACCGTGTTGTCTTCGTCCAATACCAATACCGCCCGCGCAGTAATACCCGCCAGGGGACCATCTTCAACGAGCACTCCATAGTCCTTGGCAAAGTGGCGATCTCGCATCATGGACAGGGCCTGAACATTCCCGACCTTTTCCATATCGCAAAAGCGCTTCTGGGCAAAAGGCAGGTCCGCCGACACAATTAAAGCCACGGCATCGTCACGTCCGGCAAAGTGTTCATTGAAGACCTTGGTGGAGGTGGCGCAGACCCCGGTATCCAGGCTGGGCACAATGCTGATCAATTTTTTCTTGCCTTTGTAGTTGGCCAGGGACACGTTATTGAGGTCACCATCGACCAGAGTAAAGTCAGGGGCCTCACTGCCCACTTCCGGCAGGTCAGCGTTGGTCTTGATTGCATCACCTTTCAAAGTAATATTGGCCATGTGTTACCTCCTCAATTGGCTCACCGGCATATAAACAATTGGACAGTATTATAGTATTTGTTATTTATCGGCTATCCGCCACCTTTTGGGCGCAAGGCGGATCAAGCCGTCGTTTGCTGATAATACGTTCCATCTCCTTGACGTAATGCGCAATGTCTTCCCCAGTACGGGTTTCGGTAGCGCACACCAGGATAGTATCCCCCAATTGTGGATAATACCGCTTAAGACCCAAACCACCGATAATTCCCTGGGCCTCCAGGGCGCGCAAGACATCCAGCGCCGGGCTATCCAGGCGTAACACCGTCTCATGAAAATAGGGGGCGCTAAACACCTGCTTCACACCCTCAATGGCACTAAGCTGACTGACCAGTTCGCGGGTATTGGCATGACTGCGCCGGGCCACCTCGGCCAAACCCTGGGGTCCCAGCAGGGCCATATAAACGGTGGCCGCAGTTACCAGCAGGCCTTGATTGGTACAGATATTGGAAGTGGCCTTGGAACGCCGGATATGTTGCTCCCTGGCCTGGAGGGTGAGGGTGAACCCAGGCCGACCGTCCATGTCCACAGTACGTCCGACGATTCGCCCAGGCATCTGGCGCACCAGTTTTTGCTTGCAACTCATAAATCCAAAATAGGGGCCACCCGATGACAGCGGTGCACCTAAAGGCTGACCTTCACCCACAGCGATGTCAGCACCTTTTTCCCCCCACTTTCCCGGCGGTTTTAACAGTGCAAGAGAAATAGGATTAACCAAGGCGATAACTAACATGCCGTTGGCATGGGCCCAGTCGGTCAGCCCGTCCACATCTTCCAGGCCACCAAAAAAATTAGGCTGTGGTATCACCAGGGCAGCAACCCCGGTGGGGTCCAGTTTTTCCAAGGCCTCCATACCGGTCACACCCGTCCCTTGATCGAATCCCATTTCCTCAACAGCGATGTCTTGATGGGTGACTACCGATTCAACCACTTGCCGATACACCGGATGCACCGTTGTTGGCATCAAAATGCATTGCCCTTTTTTGTGGGCCCGCACCGCCATCAACACCGCCTCGGCCAACCCGGAGGCGCCGTCATAAAGTGAGGCATTGGCAGCATCAAGCCCGGTGAGACCGGTGATCATGGTCTGAAACTCATAGATCAGCTGTAGGGTGCCCTGACTGGCCTCGGCCTGATACGGGGTATAGGCACTATAGAACTCACCCCGGGTGGTCAGCTCCCACACCGCCGCCGGAATATGATGTTCATAGGCACCGGCGCCAATAAAGTTCACAAAGCGGCCATCTTGCTCTGCCCGCTCCAGCATCAGGCGATTGATCTCCATCTCACTCAAACTGTCGGCAACCTTATCGAGACCACCGCAACGTAGCTCACCAGGGATTTCATCAAACAGATCTTCAATGCAAGACACGCCGACTTTGGCGAGCATGGACTGAATGTCGGCCTCAGTGTGGGGGATGAAAGGCATGCGTGGTATTCAACTCATCATCGATTAGCAGTGACTACGATCGGGCACTTTAACCCGCGTCAGGTTCGACCAGGGCCTGATAGGCATCCGCATCCAGCAGCCCGTTCAGGTCTGCAGCATCACTGGGGATCATACGAAACAACCACCCACCACCCTGGGCATCCTGGTTCAAAATTTCAGGTGTGTCACTCAAGACCTCATTGATCTCACTCACCTCACCGCTAATAGGCGCAAAGATATCAGAGGCGGCCTTGACCGATTCCACCACAGCACATTCTTTCCCCGCCGTCAGATTGTCACCGACCTCCGGCAAGTCGATATAGACCATATCACCCAAGAGATCCTGGGCATAATCAGTAATACCAACCTCCACGGCGCCGTCTGAAATTTGAATCACCCACTCATGGGACTGGGTGTAACGCAAATCATTATTGGCATGGCTCACAAGCTTTTCTCCCTCTGTTGAAGACTTACAAAAGACTTTTACCGTTGCGCACAAACGGTGGTTTGACGACACGTACGTCCAGATATTTTCCCCGCACATCCACCTGACACAGGCTATCGATAGCAACATCCATCGTCACGCGGGCCAGGGCAATGGCGCATCTCAGGCTCGGGGAGAAGCTTCCGCTGGTAATCTCTCCAACGTCGTTGTTATTACAGGTCACACGTTGGTGGTTACGCAACACTCCCTTTCCCTGCAGGACCAAACCCACCAACTGCTGACCCGGTCCCGCCATCTTTTCCTGTTCCAGGGCATCACGGCCCACAAAACGTCGTGTATCCGGCGCCCAACCGATGGTCCAGGCCAAACCTGATACCAGGGGTGAAGTCGACTCATCCATATCGGCCCCATAAAGATTCATGCCTGCCTCCAGGCGCAGGGTATCCCGAGCCCCAAGGCCAATAGGGCTAACCCCCACCTCGGCCAGCATCTTCCAGCTAAATTCAGCGGCCTTGGCAGGCAAGATGATTTCGAACCCATCTTCGCCAGTATAGCCGGTTCGACCCACAAACAACTCGCCTATGGTCGTGGCCTCAAAGGGGCTCAAACCTTCCGCTTTTTGTTTCAGCCCCTCCCCCAGGGCCACATAGACCTTGGTCCTGGCATGGGGTCCCTGCACCGCAATAATCGCCAGATCATCACGCTCCACTATCTCTACCCCACTGGCCTGCTCGGCAGTGTCACGCATCCACTTGAGGTCTTTGTCGCGAGTGTCGGCATTGATCACCATGCGATACCAGCGGTCGTTCATGTGATAAACGATCAGGTCATCAATGACCCCACCTTGGGCATTGAGCATGCAGCTGTACATAGCCCTGCCCTCGGTCTTGAGTCGGCCGACGTTATTGGCCAACAATAGAGACAAGTATTCTTTGCTGCCTGCGCCCTTGATATCCACCACCACCATATGGGATACGTCGAACATGCCGGCATCGGAACGGACCTGACCGTGCTCCCGAATTTGGGACCCATAGTGCAGGGGCATATCCCAACCGGCAAAGTCGACAAGCTTGGCGCCCATGGCCTGGTGTTGTTCGTACAAGGGAGTTCTTTTATTCATATTGTTTTTATCTGGAATGTGTCGTGCCATAAAAAAAGGGCGATGGGAAACATTCCCATCGCCCCTCTGTCCGGTCACCTGAGAGCTTGGCCCCTTCGGTGGATCAAATAGCCTTTTAACGGCTCAATCGCTCTCCAGAGTCGACGCCTCCCCGCGGTCCTTTGGCCTGAGCGTTTCCGGGCGGGTTGCGCCTTCGGCGTCTGTAAACAGAACTCTCCCACGGGGGCCTAGTCGAAGCAGGACTATAACCCCATCGCC
>DRJZ01000091.1 GCA_011052015.1 Acidiferrobacteraceae bacterium
ATCCAGAGCTTCAAAATCAATAGGTTACTGGATTCCCGCCTTTGCGGGAATAACGGAATTGGAATTAATCAGAGTTTCCCTGGAAGGAAAACAAGATGACAAAAAGATCAATATCTGGCGTAAAAATTATTGGTATCGTATTGATGGTGGTTGGTGTTGGACTGGCCTATTGGGGCTACGAAATATCAGGTTCGATCGGTTCTCAGATCTCGCAGACGTTTACCGGTGTAGCGACAGATGAGGTGATGATCCACTATATTGGTGGAGCGGTCAGCTTTGCAGTGGGGGTGTATCTGTATTTGAGTCAATAGGTCAACGGGCTCAAGTCTTGGATATTGCCTGGCGCCGTCATTTTATGTCAGAAATTAATCCATATCCGAATGGCACTTACATCCATTCCCTCTTTCTTGGCAATCTGCCCTTGAATGTGTCATCCATAGGGTCCAAGCTTAGCCGACGCATGTTCAATAACAAGGAAGAAAAAGTGGTTCCCCGACAGCGTACCCAATCTATCTGGTTGCCACCGGACGACGCCTTGGTGGAAGCCGGTGCGGGTGGCGAACGCCTGGTGGCAATGATTCGTCTGGGCTACTACCTGACGATGTCTTTGGTACCCATCTCCATGTTGTTGGTGACACCTGCCCCTCCTCCGGAAAGCTGGATCTCTTTTTACTGGGCTATTTTCTCCGTATTGTTAAGCCTGGGATTGCTGTGGGCTGCACGCCGCAGGATTCGCATATGGGGTATCAAATATTTGACCTCCCTCTACGACATCCTGGTCATTACCGCAATTATTGTGATGGTGGCTGTGTCGGGCCGACCGGTGGTGGCGGCAAACAGCCAAGTCATCTGGGCGGTCTACTTACTGATCATTGTGATGACCAGTATCCGATTCGATTTGCGGGTGTGCCTGTTTACGGGTATATCCAGCATTCTTGTCTATGGCGCAGCGGTGATCTGGATTGTCTCTACTTGGAATTTACAAGCCCAGGTTAGTTCCGGCTATGCCAATTTTAGCTGGACCATACAGTCGGGCCGAGCCATTATGATGTTGGTCGCCACGGCGTTGAGCATAGGCATCATTGTGCGTTCCCGGCGTCTGGTTTTTGTCTTCGGGACAGATCGTTTGACCGGCATCGGCAATCGCGCCTATTTTGATGAACGCATCAGCGCCGAGATGTCCCGCACGAAGCGCCAGGGCGGTGTGATGTCTTTGGGTTTTTTGGATCTGGATTACTTTAAGCAGTTCAATGACAAGTGGGGCCATACCCTAGGTGACGATGCCTTGTGCGCTGTTGCCAGAGTGTTAGAGAGCGAAAGTAGAAACGAGGATGTTATAGCTCGTTGGGGAGGCGAAGAATTTGTGCTGCTCATGCCAGGAACAAAGGCGCAAGAGGCGGGTTGGCACTTGGAACGTATTAGACAGGCGTTGGCCCAGGTACACCTTAAGGGGGTGGGAGATGCACAACTTACTTTGAGTGGTGGGGTGGCTGAATACCCTAAAGACGGTGATCAGGCCAAGACCATTATTACCGTAGCTGACAGTCGCCTGTTACTGGCCAAACTTAAAGGCCGCAATCAGATTGTGTTAGGGTCTTGAATGTTTTTTAAATGCTGGCGCAGATAGAGCCTGTTAATGAAACCGGAAAAACGTCAGAAAAACAAACGCACTGTCGCTTTAGCCCTGGGTAGCGGGGGCGCCCGGGGATTGGCCCATATTGGGGTCATCAATTGGTTACAGGAGCATAATTACGAAATCCGGTCTATATCGGGTTCCTCCATGGGGGCGTTGATAGGAGGAATTTTTGCTGCGGGTAAGTTGGATGACTACACCCATTGGGTGACCGCATTGCGTAAACGTGATGTTATTCGTCTTTTGGATTTTGCCTTTAGCCGTAGCGGCCTGTTTAGTGGCGAGCGTATTATTCAGACCCTAAAAGACCTCGTCGGTGATACCAATATCGAAGATCTGCCCATATTATTTACCGCAGTGGCCACAGATCTCGATACTGAAAAGGAGGTATGGATAAAGGAAGGCCCCTTGTTCGACGCCATCCGTGCGTCGATCGCCACCCCCACGGTTTTTACCCCGGTGCGCTACAAAGGCCATACCTTGGTAGATGGTGGCCTATTAAATCCCATTCCTATAGGGCCGATGGTGACAGATTTTGATGACATCTCCATTGCAGTCAACCTCAGCGGCAAGCGGGAAGAAGGGCTCGGCAAAGAAGCTAAAGAAGAGAAACCGCAGGGTGGCTATTATCAAAACGTCATTGGGGATTTTATCGATATGTTACAGGCCCGTTTTTCGGACCAAAAAGAAGACAAGGACAATGTGCTCAATGTCCTGACCCGTTCTTTGGAATGCGTACAAAACAGCATGGCGCGATTTAAGTTGGCAGCATACTCGCCAGACTATATTATCGACATCCCGGCCAATGCCTGTAGTATGCTGGAGTTTTACCGTGCCGAGGAGATGATTAAGCTAGGTTATGAGCGGGCTGCAAAGACACTGGCGGAATGAAGTTTTCCTGGGGAAACTCTGATTAATTCCAATTCCGTCATTCCCGCGAAGGCGGGAATCCAGTAACCTGTTGATTTTGAAGCTCTGGATTCCGGCTCTCCGTTTCGGCCGGAATGACGAATTAATCAGAGATTCCCTAGATATTCCTATTGAGAGACCGGAGTATGAATATGAAACGATTGATAAATAAATACGTTACCATGTTGGCAGGCTTGGGCGTGTGGATTATGCCAACCTTGGTGATGGGCGCCGCGAAGATAGATATGCAGCCGGGTGAGTGGGAGACCACCGCAGTAATCAGCTCCTCAAGCCTGCCCATACAAATGCCCCCCAGCACCACCCGGCGTTGTGTGACCAAAGAAGATCTGGTGCCACCTTCAAACAATCCCAGCAAGGACTGTAAGGTCACTGAAAAAAAGATTGAGAAGGGTGCCTTCAACTGGAAGGTGGCGTGCCCCAGCAAGGATGGTGGCAAGATGACCATGACCGGGACGATTCGTTACACCGGTACTACCATGACCGGAAAAATGGACATGCAGATGGTTATGGCGGGTAACACAGTAAAAATGACTTACAACCTCAAGGGGAAGCGCCTGGGCGATTGCAAATAGATTCTACTTTTGACTTCGGTCAAGAGAATATTGCTGGCATTGCAGATTTTGAGGAATCGTGTATGGCCTATGATGAAGGCCTGGCTCAACGGCTGCGGGAGTGCCTGGATCGGTTCCCCTGTGTAGACGAAAAAAAGATGTTCGGGGGCCTGGCCTTTATGGTCAATGGCAATATGAGTGTGGGCATCGTGAAGACACAGCTCATGGTGCGGGTGGGACCGGATGGATACGAACAGGCGCTGGCACAACCCCATGCGCGTGAAATGGACTTTACCGGCAGGCCCATGACCGGATTTGTCTATGTGGATGAGCCGGGTTTCGAATCCGACCAGGACCTCGAAGTCTGGATAGGTCGGGCCCTGGAATTTAATAAAACGCTTCCAGTAAAATAGTGTGCGTTATTTAAAATAATTTTCCCTGCTGCCGACGGTCTCGGGAAAATATATCGGCTAACTTTCGTGCCCATTAGTAATAGAAGTATTCTGGTGTTTTAAATTAAGTAGATTTGATCATGGCAAGAGAACCTGGCCCCACTAAACCCAAGGGCAATAAAATCGATACCACCAAGCTGGACAAGCTGGTGGCCTCGGCCCGTAATAGTGCCGATACCCGCATGAAGGGGTATCGAGAGCGGTCTTTGAGTTTGCACCCCCATGTCTGTGCCCGTTGTGGCCGTGAATTTGACCGCGAAAATCTTCACGAGTTGACCGTCCATCACAAGGATCATGATCACGACAATAACCCGAAAGACGGGAGCAACTGGGAAAACCTGTGCCTGTATTGCCATGACTGGGAACACCAAAAGTATACCCACTTGATTGTGGGTGAGCTTGCAAACTTTGGTGTGACCAAGGAAAAGCCCAAGGCCGCTACCCATAGCCCCTTTGCCAGCCTTAGCAAGATGCTGGATAAGAAGTAGGGCGTCTTTGTTAGGGCGCTTGGGACGAATGAAAGATGTTAGAAATATCCCACAATGTGGTCCTTGAAGATAAGGAAATAGAAATCAATGCCATCCGTGCCCAGGGGGCCGGTGGGCAGAATGTCAACAAAGTGGCCTCTGCTGTGCACCTGCGTTTTGACATCGGCGCTTCATCTTTGCCCGATTTTTATAAAACACGTTTATTAAAATTACGGGACCGGCGCATTAGCAAGGACGGCGTCATCGTCATCAAGGCCCAGCAATATCGCAACCAAGAAAAAAATAAACTGGTTGCCTTGGAGCGATTACGAGAATTGATAAAAGCGGTTTCCGTTACCCAAAAAAAACGCCGTCCCACCCGGCCCACTCGAGGCTCCCAGATTAAGCGTATGGACAGCAAGACCCGACGGGGTAAAGACAAGCGATTGAGAAAAAGTCTTCGTGGCGAAGAGGGCCTGTAAATTTTTCAACACCTACTTCAGCCGAACCTCTATTCGAGTTTTCCCACTATCCGTCTGACTTCTCGTTCCCATGCTCCTGCGTGGGAACGAGAACTGGCCGCCCTTACCGGTCTCATTGTCGTAGCGAACCACGCACCGGTTTCCTTGCCCACAGAATGGGCGATACTTCAGTCCGTGGAGCCTTTCCTGGGAAGGTGAGGGAAGGGCCCAGATCATCATTTCCACCAGGGCCTCGGCCCTGGTAGGCCTTGTAGTGAAAGAGCTTCCGTACTCGCATAATGGTGTGTTAGACCATAATTATTATGGCGTCAAAGACCCTAATTTCACATCCTGAGCACGTGCAATGAGCATGGATATTTAAGGGTTGTATGGGTGAGCCCATTGATTTGAGAATGACGTGATCTGATACTCAGAATTTTTCCCTAAGTATTTCTTGTTAATTCAGCAGCCAGCATTTCTGCCTGTTTGAGCACTGTCTCAGTAGCCAATTTTTGCATATCCGGTGGGTAACCATATTGCCGTAAGGTCCTTTTTACAATAACTTTCAGCTTTGCCTTCGCACTTTCTTTGATCGTCCAGTCGATAGAGGCATTCGCTTTTACCTTTTCATACAGCACGATTGCCAGTTCACGGAGTTTGTCTTGCTGCATCAACTCCCTGGCACTGTCGTTGTTGGCCACTGCGGTGTAAAAGGCGTACTCAAAATCGCTCATACCCAGTTCTTCGGCCTGTTTGTCTGATTTAATGATTTCCTTGCTGATATTAATCAGTTCATCCATGACTTCTGCCGCAGTCAGCACCTTGGCGTGATA
>DRJZ01000092.1 GCA_011052015.1 Acidiferrobacteraceae bacterium
CACTTTCAGGACGCTGGGGGTGATTTCTCATGACTGTGCGCAACAGGGATGCTGCGCCTGAACCCCCCAGGGATGGGCTCATATTAGGCTAATTATATCGGCTTAACTCGTGGCGATAGATAAAGCCCGGTAAGGCAAATACCAGAAACAGGCACACTCCCACGGCGTAAAACTCCCAGCCCTGATCATGGACCACGCCCATCAGTTTGTGCTCCAGGGCCATCGCAATCAGCCCAATCACCAAGAACAGAACAGCCCACTCCACGAGTCGCATCCAAACCTTTTTCACTCCGCCAGGGGGGGACAGCACGAAAAAAAATCTCTCGGTCAGCCAGGGTAGATTCGCGGCGATAAAGGCCAACCCCAACAAGATCCAAACAACGCTTTGTATTGACATGCCGATTGGGTCCCCTATTACAGACCCGCAATGGCCCGCCGGCACAGGTCGATTATGCTACCCAACCAGGGCATGACCAATATCAAGGCCCAAGCGTTCACGCTCAATAACACCTGCATATCCACAGTCGCCTGAACGGGCGCATCGGTTTCTGGATCATCAAAATACATTAACTTGATAATGCGCAGATAATAGAAGGCGCCTATGACAGCGAATAGTACCGCCACCACCGCCAACCAGACGAGCCCAACGTCGATCAATGACTGGATGACACCAAACTTGGCGTAAAACCCTACCGTGGGGGGGATTCCTGCCATAGAGAACATCAGTATAAGCATCAAAAAAGCATGCCAGGGACTTCTCTGATTCAGCCCCTTAAAGTCATCCAGGTTTTCTGCCTCAAATCCCTTGCGCGACAACATCAATATCATGCCGAAACCACCCAGGCTCATAAAGGCATAAACCAGCGCATAAAATAAAGCAGAACTATAACCATTTGGAGTCGCGCTTAAAATACCCAGCAACAAAAACCCCATATGGGCAATTGTGGAGTAAGCCAACATCCGTTTGATATTGGTCTGCGCAATAGCAATGAGATTACCAATACCAATCGACAACACTGCAAGAATGATTAACATGTCTTGCCATACTGCCGATAAGTCTTCAAGGCCGCCTATCAAAAGCCGTATCAGTATTGCAAATCCAGCCAGCTTTGGCGCAGTGCTAATATATAAAGTGGTCGAAGTGGCTGCGCCGTGATAGACATCCGGCACCCACATATGAAAAGGGACTGCGCCCAACTTAAAGGCCAGGCCCACAACCACAAACACCAACCCAAAAACCAATATCAGATTATCCACACCCAGTTCTGCGACCCTGGCCTTGATCACCGCAATCTCAAGGCTTCCGGTAACTCCGTAGAGCATGGACATACCATAAAGCAACATACCCGACGCCATCGCCCCAAGAACAAAATACTTCATCGCCGCTTCGGTTGCAGTAGCCGAATCCCGCTGGAATGCAACCATGGTGTAGAGAGACAAAGCCAATAATTCGAGGCCAAGATAGAGTGTCAATAAATGGCTAGCCGACACCATGACCATCATGCCTACAGTACCAAATAAACCAATCACAAAATATTCACCCCGAAACAGTCCACGGTCTTGGGTATATCTCCGGGAATACACGAACACCACGAATACAAGCGCATAGATCGCGAGCTTTAGTACATCAGACAGGGTGTCATCCACAAACATATTGGAAAAGGTATATACTCGCTCAGCGCCCATATCACTGAGCGTCAGGAAGGCTGCCCCTAGCAAGGTACCAACGGCGAGCAAGAAACTCACTATGCGAAACCGGTCAGACAGGTAAAGATCTGCTACCAGTATGAGACATGCCATAGACAAGACAAAGATCTCTGGTATCACCGGGGAAATATCTGGGGCTACAAAATTCATTTCGTGTTAGTTATTCCAAATTAACGCCTGATAGGTGGACGTTGGTCCGACGCAGTCATAATCATTAGGGCATAGGCAGCTTGGAAATCGATACCTGAGTAAGCAGGTTATCAACCGATGCATGCATAACTTCCAAAAGGGGTAGTGGCCACACGCCAACACCCAACACAAATACCGCTAATAAGGATAAGAAGATTATCTCCCGTGCGTTCACGTCGCTGAGGGATGCTACCTTCTTATTTGCGAGCTTTCCAAAAATAACCCGCTTATACATCCACAAGGTATACGCCGCACTAAATATCAAGGTCAAACCTGCCAACAACGCAAACCAGAAGTTGGCCTGGAAGGCACCCAGAATCACCAGAAACTCGCCCACAAACCCAGATGTCCCCGGTAAACCCGAATTGGCCATAGCAAACAGCATCATGAATGCTGCGAATACCGGCATGCTATGGACGACACCCCCATAGTCCCCGATCTGACGTGAGTGCAGACGATCGTACATCACCCCAACACAGAGGAACAATGCACCAGAAATAAAACCATGGGAGATCATTTGAACCAATCCGCCCTCAATACCCTGGGCATTAAACACAAAGAACCCTAAGGTCACGAATCCCATATGAGAAATTGATGAATAGGCAATAAGCTTTTTCATGTCACTCTGAACCAGGGCAACCAGGGCTATATAGACTACTGCGATCAGAGAGAGCGTAATGATAAAACCACTGAGCGCATGACTGGCGTCCGGCACTATGGGTAGATTAAACCTCAAAAATCCATACCCCCCCATCTTCAACATTATTGCCGCCAAGATAACGGAACCGCCGGTGGGTGCCTCTACATGGGCATCCGGTAACCAGGTGTGCACCGGCCACATGGGAACCTTGACTGCAAATGCGGCAAAAAATGCAAAGAATAATAATTTTTGGGTGGTCAAATCCAATTTGATGTCATGGTAGTCCAGAATATTAAAACTATGATCGGCTTGATAATACAAATACAAAAAGGCCACCAACATGAGTAACGAACCCAGGAGGGTATACAGAAAGAATTTAATGCTGGCGTAAATTCGATTGGCACCACCCCATATTCCAATGATGAGAAACATCGGTATCAGCATACCTTCCCAAAAGAAATAAAACAGAATCGCATCCAGTGCCGAAAATACACCGATCATCAAACCTTCCATTATAAGGAAGGCCGCCATGTACTGCGCTACACGTTTTTCTATCACTTGCCATGCGGAAATAACGACAATCACCGTCAAGAAGCTCGTTAACAGGATAAATGGCATAGCGATGCCATCAATGCCCAAATGGTAATTAATGCTAAACTCGGATATCCATTCGTATTTTTCCTGGAACTGCATGGCTGCAGTGGTCTTATCGAAGCGGGTGAACAAAGGAATAGTCAGCAAAAGTTCCACAATGGCCACCGCCAGAGCAGTCCACCGAATCCGGTTCGCGTTGTGGTCTCCCCCGAGCACAAGCACGAGTATCCCACCGATAATAGGCAGCCAGATGCTTAAGCTTAACAAGTGCGTGTCAAATAACATCGTTTTGATATCTTATTGTTTTACGGGCAGAAAAAATGTCAGCAACAGGAAAAGACCAATAATCATGGCAAAAGCATAGTGATAGACATAGCCCGACTGAACATGACGAATTACCTTGGAAACAAGACTGACCACCCTGGCACTGCCATTAACAAAGAAACCATCAATGACCTTCACCTCGCCCTTCTGCCAAAGCTGATTACCAACCTTCCGTGCGCCTTGGGCGAATACGAACTGGTTGAACTCATCAAATCCGTATTTCTTGTCAAGGATGTTGTATATCCACTCCAGACGCTGCTTAATAAGCGCGGGTATCTCTGGACGCTCTATATAGAGAAACCAAGCCAAAACGATTCCAGCGACTGCCAACCATAAGGGGCCTGGGTGCAAGGCATGGTAAATAAAACTACCGAGCAGGCTTAGTCCAGTCTTGCCTTCAAAAGATTGTCCAACTAATTCCAACACGTTATGTTCGGGCAACACAAATATGCTATTACCAAAAAAATCGCCGAATATCATAGGCTCCATGTAGATGGCGCCAATACCCAACGAGGGGATGGCCAGTAACATGAGCGGCAGTGTTACCGTCATCGGAGATTCTTTAACATGCCGCAAGGTGTGTTCGTCCATGCGCGGTTTGCCGTGAAAGGTCATAAACAACAATCTAAAAGCATAGAATGCAGTGATAAACACACCTGCGGTCACCGCGATATAGGCGAATCCCGCTGCCGGCAGTTGGGACGCATGAACAGCTTCAATAATGGCGTCTTTAGAGAAAAACCCCGAAAACGGTGGTATCCCTGCCAGAGCCAAAGAGCCCACTACCGCCGTGATATAGGTCCAAGGCATCCAATTCTTGAGACCGCCCATTTTGCGCATGTCTTGCTCATGATGCATGGCAATGATGACAGAACCTGCAGCCAAAAATAACAGCGCCTTAAAAAAGGCATGGGTCCCGAGATGAAAGATGGCGGCTGAATAGGCCGAAGCCCCTAAGGCCACTGTCATATAACCCAGTTGGGATAATGTAGAGTAGGCTACCACACGTTTAATATCGTTCTGCACGATGGCCACCAGGGCCATCAATAGCGCAGTCAGTGAACCAATGACCATCACCACGTTGAGGGCAGTCTCGGACAACTCAAACAAAGGTGACATGCGTGCCACCATGAATATACCCGCCGTAACCATAGTCGCCGCATGGATCAGGGCCGAGATCGGGGTGGGGCCTTCCATGGAATCAGGCAACCAGACGTGCAACGGGACCTGGGCGGATTTGCCCATGGCGCCGATAAATAACAGGATGCATATTACAGTCAGTAATGCCCATTCCTGACCCGGTATGATCTCCATAGTAATGTTTTGCTTGCTGGCCGCAGTAGCGAATACTGCGCTGTAGTCCAATGTACCAAAGTACATAAATACCGCAGCAATCCCGAGTAAAAACCCCAGATCACCCACACGATTGACCAGGAATGCCTTGAGGTTAGCAAATATGGCAGTCTCACGATCATACCAAAATCCGATAAGCAGATAGGAGACTAAGCCAACCGCCTCCCAACCAAAGAATAGTTGTAGAAAATTGTTGGACATCACCAGCATCAGCATGGCGAAGGTAAACAAAGAAATGTAGCTGAAAAAACGCTGGTATCCGGGGTCATCGTGCATATAGCCAATGGTGTAGATATGGACCATCAGGGACACCAAGGTCACCACCACCATCATCATTGCACTGAGCTTATCGATCAGAAACCCGATCTCGAATGGAAAACCACCGCTGGACCCCCAAACATAAACCACGCCATTGAAAAAACCCCCCGAGTAGACATCATTGAGGATGATTAATGATAGCAGGCTGGCGAGCGCTACACCGGCAATGGTTATCGTATGGGTCATGGCGCGACCAATCTTCCATCCGAACAACCCCGCAACAATCGCAGGGATGAGACAGGATAGGGGGGTCGCAATGTAGACCATTTGCATATTGGTGATCATGGCTTCAGCCCTTTAAGGTATCCAAGTCATCAACGTTAATGGTTTGGCGGCGACGAAATAGAGTAATCAAAATGGCAAGACCAATCGCAGATTCCGCAGCTGCCACCGTCAGAATAAAGAACACCATGATCTGCCCCGAGATATCCTGCAGATAATGGGAGAAGGCGATAAAGTTCATATTCACGGCCAACAACATCAACTCAATAGACATCAACAGGATGACCACATTTTTTCGATTCAGGAATATACCCATTACACTCAACGCAAACAAAATCGCGCCTAATATTAAAAAATAGGATAAAGGAATCATAATCAGTTCTCAGGCTTCTTTTCTGAAGGCATTTTGACCAGGCGAACTCGGTCTGAACGTTTTACTTGTATTTGCTGCGCCGTATTTTGATGCTTCGTGTTCGGCCGCTTGCGTAAAGTCAGGGCAATCGCTGCAACAATGGCGACCAGCAGTATCAACGCAGCAATTTCAAACGGGTAGACGTAGACTGTATATATCAGGCGGCCGAGCTCCTTGGTATTGCTATAACCCTCGGGATGCCCAGCAGGTTGGGGCATATTCGCCAGCGAAAATTCACCGGAACCCAGGACAATAGCCATTTCCGCGACCATCAGAATCGCCACAATAGCGCCCATGGGCAAGTACTCACCAAAACCTTCGCGCATACGCGCCAAATTAACATCTAACATCATCACCACAAACAAAAACAGTACCATTACCGCGCCGACATAAACTAAGATCAATACAATACCGAGAAATTCTGCTTCAAGTAGCACCCATAGACAGGCAGCACTAAAAAAAGCGAGTACCAGAAACAATGCGGCCTTCACTGGATTACGGATCGTAATCACCATGGCCGACGCAAAGACCAATACGGCGCTAAAAAAGAAAAATGTTAATAGTTCAAAAGTCATGTTGTCTACTATTCATTCTCAATTTTGTATTATTGATCGGTCTGTCAGGGCCTGATACTAACGATACGCTGCATCGCTGGCGCGATCTGCCGCCAACTGCGCCTCGTATTTATCCCCCAAGGCCAACAATTGATCCTTGTGAATAATATTCTCACCTCGATCTTCAAAATGATATTCGAACAACCGTGTCTCCACAATTGAGTCGACCGGACAAGATTCTTCGCAAAAGCCACAATAGATACATTTAAACAGGTCAATATCATAACGCGTCGTTCGACGGGTCCCATCCGGGCGTTGCTCAGACTCAATGGTAATGGCCAAGGCTGGACACACCGCCTCACATAACTTACAGGCAATACAACGTTCCTCCCCATTGGGGTAGCGACGTAAAGCATGAAGGCCACGAAACCGGGGTGACATGGGGGTTTTTTCATCCGGATACTGAATGGTAATTTTACGCGCAAAGAGATGGCGTCCTGTCAACGCCAGCCCTTTTAACAACTCCCACAACAAGAAGCTTTGTAAATATGCCTTAAGCTTGTTCACTACCGTTACCCGGCCTTAATGAAAGAGATGACCCAATGGAGTATAGAACGTAGCGATACCTATCACCACGATCCATATCAGGGTGACTGGGATAAAAATTTTCCAGCCCAATCTCATAATTTTATCGTATCTATACCGCGGGAAAGTGGCTCGAAACCACAGAAAAAAGAACAGTACGAACGCTACCTTAACCAACAGCCATATAATTGGAGGGAAGATCGTAAAAGACGTCTCCACTGGTGCATACCAACCACCCAAAAACATAATCACAGTGAGTGTGGCAATCAAAATCATGTTGGCATATTCGGCAAGGAAAAAGATCGCAAAGGCCATACCCGAATATTCAACGTGAAATCCGGCAACGATTTCCGATTCTCCTTCGGCAACATCAAAGGGCGACCGGTTGGTCTCCGCCACACCGGATAAGAAGTACACCAGAAACAGCGGAAACAAGGGTATAAAATACCATTGATGAAAACCACCCTGCTGAGCCAGCACGATTTGGTGCAGGTTGAGGCTCCCTGCGGCCATGAGTACTCCCACAAGCGCAAATCCCATAGCGATTTCATAGGAAACGATCTGTGCCGCAGAACGCATCGCCCCCAAAAATGCATACTTGGAATTTGATGCCCAACCCGCGATGATCACCCCATAGACACCCACCGAGGTTAGCGCCAGAATATAGAGCAGGCTGGCATCAATGTTTGCCAATACCATTGTGTCGGTGAAGGGGATCACTGCCCAGGCCGCCAATGACGGTGCGATGGACAGCATCGGTGCGATAACAAACAGGAATTTGTTCGCATTGGTAGGGATAATAATTTCTTTGAGCAGCAGTTTTAATGCATCGGCAATGGGCTGCAACCAACCCCGTGGGCCCACCCGATTAGGGCCAATGCGCACCTGCATGTAGCCAATCAATTTGCGCTCTGCGAATGTTAAATAGGCCACCGCCAATAAAAGTGGGAGCAGAATGGCCAGGATGTAGCCCAGGTCCACAAGTCCAAGCTGGAACCAACCCGGTAGCGGGTCCCAAAGGGCCTCCCGCACAAGGCTCACAGCATTGTTTAGTAACTCGCTCACCGGTCAGGCCCGCACGACTCGTGTCATCCCCGGACCACCCAAGGCTGCTGTTTCGGGATAACCGGAAGGAATCAATATACAGCCATTTGGAATCCGATCATCAATAATCAATTCCAGCGCGACAATGGCTGCACCCATATGTGCATTGATTTTTGTACCGCTACTAAAATTGAGTTCTTTTGCCTGAGCAGCATTGACCCGTGCCGCCGGGGGCGGATTGTCGGCGCAAGCCTGTAAGGCATGTGCGCGTCGAACCAACGGATCACTGGCGTACAGGGGCACTTCACAAATGCGCTCCAGGTCGATCTCGCTGGTGGTTTCAGTCTTGGGAGGAGCCATTATAGCAACTTCACGGAGTTTGGCCGAAGGCTCCAAATTGCTTAGATCAAGTTCTGCAAAAACCTCAGGAGAAGAAGTATAGTCAAACCCATCCAACTCAAACATATTGCCCAGTACCCTTAGAATTTTCCATCCCGGCCTCGCCTCACCCTTAGGGGATACGGCACCACCAAAACTTTGTACCCTCCCTTCACCATTGATATAGGTACCAGAGGTTTCACTAAATGCGGCCAGGGGCAACTGAACATCGGCATAATCAGATGCCGATGACATAAAAGAGGATAGGTTAACTACAAAATCGGCCGAGCCGATGGCGTTACTGGCATTGGCCCCATCAACACAATCCAGTTCTGGTTCTACTCCGAACAAAATGTAAGCCTTAAGGCTTTGCTTCTGCATTTGTCCCGCGTTAAGCCCTGGATTGTTTTCCGTTGAGCCTAAGACACCACGATGAGGCACACAACCCGCCAACCAGGCACCGGCGCTGTTGGCACTGAGCATGGTGCCTACAGTGGCGCCAATCATATCCGCTATGACTTGGCTAATTTGATATATACTATCGTAATACTCGTGACTGACCGCCAGTTGGCCCATTAACAGTGCGGTTTGATTGCCGGTCTGGGCTAAAACTTTCGCAATATCCTGCTCACTATCGCTTACTGCCACGTCTCCAGCCCAATCTCCGACTGCCGCAGGGATAGTTGTCCCCGTTTCATTCGCCAACTTTTTAGCGATGCGGGATAGGGAAGCGACAAATTGTTTGGGTGGGGTAATCACCTTATGGGCAAGATCAAAACTAAACTCATAGTCTACGGCGTTAATCGCCATAATCCGGGCAGCGCCGAGAAAAGCCTTGCGTAGACGTAACCCAATAATGGGTTGTTCTTTGCGCACGTTGCTACCGATGATCAAAACTCCTTGTTGCTGCTCGATGTCTGCGATAGGCAGGCCAATAGATGGAAACAAGGGCGCCACCGCGTCGTGACTGAAGTCAGATTGACGCAAGCGATGATCAATATTGGAGCTGCCCAGACCGCGCACTAATTTCTGTAATAAATAATACTCTTCCAAGGTAGCATTGCTTGCGGCAAGGGCGCCGATGCTATCGGACCCACATAGGTCGATCACCTTGCTTAAACCCTTAACGGTAAAATCCAGCGCAGTCTTCCAATCGGTGGCCTGCAATTCCCCATTAACCCGGATCATGGGCAAAACCAACCGTTGTTCGCTGTTCAGGGCCTCATAACTAAACCGATCGCGGTCAGACAGCCAACACTCATTCACCGCTGCATTATCTCTCGGCAAAGCCCGCATAACGCGGTCACGGCGAACTTGTAAATATAAATTCGAACCCACCGCATCGTGCGGGCTAACAGCTGCTACATCATTTAGCTCCCATGTCCTGGCCGAATACCGAAACGGCTTCGATGTCAGCGCGCCCACTGGACACAAGTCGATAACATTCCCGGAGAGCTCAGAATCTATGCTGTGCTCTATGTACGTCCCAATCTCCATGTGTTCACCACGACCGGTGGCGCCCAATTCCATGATGCCCGCAATCTCCTGTCCGAAGCGCACACAACGCGTACAATGGATACAGCGAGTCATGTCCGTCGAAATTAAAGTCCCTAGATCTTTATTCAGGACCACCCGCTTGTTTTCCTGGAATCGAGACACATCACCACCGTAACCCACCGCCAGGTCCTGTAACTCACATTCGCCGCCCTGATCGCAGATGGGACAATCCAATGGGTGGTTGATGAGCAAGAACTCCATGGTACCCTTCTGGGCGTCAATGGCCTGCGCCGATTGGGTAAAGACCTTCATGCCTTCGACAACAGGTGTCGCACAGGCCGGCAAAGGTTTGGGGGCCTTCTCCACTTCTACCAGGCACATACGACAGTTGGCCGCAATCGAGAGTTTCTTGTGGTAACAAAATCGTGGAATATAGATTCCCGCCGCATCGGCAGCATGGATGACCATACTGCCCTCTTCGGCCTCGACCTTTTTTCCGTCTATTTCAAAACTAACCATAATCGACTATTCGCTATGCCGCCTCAATGTGACACTGACCACTTTCTATGTGTCTTTCAAATTCGTCACGAAAATGCTTTATAAAACTTGCTACCGGCATGGCCGCCGCGTCACCCAGGGCACAAATGGTACGGCCCGCGATTTTGCCGGTCATATCCATTAATAGATCCAGGTCTTCACTGTGGCCTTGGCCACTCGCGATGCGATGAATCACTCGATACAACCAGCCAGTCCCTTCCCGGCAAGGCGTACACTGACCACAAGACTCCTCATAATAAAAGTACGAGATACGCTCCAGCACTTTAACCATACAGGTCGTATCATCCATCACGATCACCGATCCTGCCCCCAACATGGAACCGGCCTTGGCGATGGAATCATAGTCCATGGTTAACCCCATCATGACATCACCGGGCAACACGGGTGTTGAAGAACCACCCGGTATCACTGCTTTGAGTTTACGTCCATCACGCACCCCCCCCGCCATCTCTAATAATTTCAAAAAGGGTGTGCCCATAGGTATTTCATAGTTGCCAGGTTTATTAACGTGACCTGAAACTGAAAAAATTTTGGCGCCACCATTATTGGGGATACCCAGATCAGCAAACCATTTACCACCACGACCTAATATGGAAGGTACTGAGGCCAAACTCTCTGTGTTGTTAATGGTGGTCGGTCGGCCATATAACCCATAGTTTGCCGGGAACGGAGGCTTGAACCGGGGCTGACCTTTCTTACCTTCTAAAGATTCCAACAGGGCGGTTTCTTCGCCACAAATATAGGCCCCAGCGCCGAGATGGGTATGAAGTTCAAAATCAATTCCTGTATCCAACAGGTTCTTTCCCAATAACCCGGCTGCGCGGGCCTCTTCCAATGCCGCCTCCCAACGGTCTACCGGTTCCCCCATAAATTCACCACGGATATAGTTATAGCCCACAGTGGCGCCAATGACATAACCCGCAATGGCCATGCCTTCGATCAAGGCATGGGGGTTATAGCGTAATATATCCCTATCTTTGAAGGTGCCAGGCTCACCCTCATCTGTGTTACATACGATGTATTTTTGACCGGGTGTATTGCGCGGCATGAAACTCCATTTAAGTCCGGTAGGAAAACCCGCACCACCACGCCCACGCAACACGGAAGTCTTTAGATCCTCAATAATCTTTTCTGGAGCCGTCGATTCTTTTAGTATCTTCCGCCATACCTTGTACCCACCGATTTTCTCGTAGGACTTGAGCGTCCAGGGTTGGTCCTGGTTTTCTTTTGGCAAGCACACATTTGTCATTATTCGAGTGTCTCCAAAATTGAATCAATTTTCTCCGGGGTTAGATTCTCGTAGCATTGCTTGTCAATCTGCATCATTGGCGCACCGCCACAAACTGCCAGACACTCCACTTCTTTAAGCGTGAACCGACCGTCATCCGTAGTCTGGCCCAGCTTAACCCCCAATTTTTTTTCAAGGTGGGCAACAACGGTATCAGAACCACACAACATGCAAGACACATTGGTACAGATACAGATCTTATGTTTACCCGCTGGGGCCAGTTCATACATCGAGTAGAAAGTCGCCACCTCATAGACCTGAATGGGACGGATCTCCAATAATTCGGCCACAAAGTCCATCACTTCGTTGCTCAGCCAACCCTTTTCTTCTTGAGCAATATGCAGGGCCGCCATCACTGCCGACTGCTTTCGCGCCACGGGATATTTGGCGATTTCCTTGTTTATGCGATTCAAGGATTCTTGATTGAGCATCAGCGGCCTACCTGTCTATCTCACCAAAAACGATGTCTTGAGTGCCGATGATAGCCACCAAATCAGCTATCATGTGCCCCTTTACCATCTCATCAAGCGATGAGAGATGGGCAAACCCAGGGGCGCGCACCTTGACACGATAGGGCTTGTTTCCTCCGTCAGAAATAATGTAGACCCCAAATTCACCCTTGGGATGCTCCACCGCAGCATAAGCCTCACCTTTCGGTATACAGTAGCCCTCGGTAAACAATTTGAAATGATGTATGAGGGCCTCCATGTCCCGCTTCATCACTTCACGCTTAGGGGGCGCCAGTTTGTGATCCTCTACAATCACCAGACCCGGGTTTTTTTGTAACCACTGCACGCACTGACGAATAATATCGTTGGACTGACGCATCTCTTCAATACGCACCAGATATCGATCGTAACAGTCACCATGCGTCCCTATTGGAATATCAAAATCGAGCTTATTGTATACCTCGTAAGGTTGTTTTTTACGCAGATCCCACTCCACACCGGAACCACGCAACATGGGCCCGGTAAGACCAAGCTGCAATGCCCGGTCCGGTTCCACCACACCAATCCCAACCGTACGTTGCTTCCAGATACGGTTGTCGGTCAGAAGAGTTTCATATTCATCTACGTGGGATGGAAATCGCTCAGTGAAGTCCCAGATAAAATCCAGTAACGACCCCTGCCGGTTACTGTTCATTCGGGCAACGTCTTTTTCACTATGCCACTTCGATGTTTCGTGTTGTGGCATAGAGTCAGGCAGATCACGATAAACCCCACCAGGACGATAATAAGTGGCATGTAACCGGGCACCGGAAACGGCTTCGTAGCAATCCATCAAGTCTTCACGTTCGCGGAAGGCGTACAGGAATACGGTCATCGCCCCCACATCCAGGGCATGGGTACCCAACCACAAAAGGTGATTCAGTATTCGTGTGATCTCATCAAACATTACCCGGATGTATTGGGCTCGCTCAGGCGGCTCTATGCCTAGCAACTTTTCTATAGCCAATACATAGCCGTGCTCATTGGCCATCATGGACACATAGTCCAAACGATCCATGTAACCAATGCTCTGATTATAGGGTTTACTCTCGGCAAGTTTCTCTGTACCCCGATGCAGCAAACCGATATGTGGATCGGCCCGTTCAATGACCTCACCATCCAACTCCAAAACCAGCCGCAGCACACCGTGTGTAGCGGGGTGCTGTGGTCCAAAGTTCATTGTGTAATTACGAATCTCTGCCACCGTATCCCTCTTCGCGAATCACTCGCGGTACGAGCACTCGTGGTTCAATAGTAACGGGTTGGTAGATCACACGGCCCCTGTCGGCGTCGTAACGCATCTCCACATGGCCGATAAGAGGAAAATCCTTTCGAAAAGGATGACCCACAAAACCATAGTCGGTCAGTATTCGTCGTAAATCCGGGTGGCCTTCATAGACAATACCGAATAGATCAAAGGCTTCACGCTCGAACCAATTGGCTGAATTCCAAATATCAATAACCGAATCCACCACAGGCAGCTTATTGTCAAGAAAGACCCGCAACCTGACACGTTGATTGTGCGCTATTGATAACAGGTGATAGACCGATGCATAACGTGCTCTGGAAGTTTCGGCCGGGATTTCCACATGGCCATAGGACAGATAATCAACACCACAAACATCTATGAGTTGTTCAAATTTAAAGCCATCATCATCCCGTAATGTTCTGCATACCTGCAACAACTCACTACGCTTGATCTCAAGGGTAAGCTCACCACGATTAATAAGGCAAACCTCAATTGCGGCTTCGAACTTTTCCTTGGCGTGAGCAGCAAGTAACTCGATGGAGGTAGGCATAGGGGAGGAACTCAAATAGGATTAGCGTGCAATGGTATTGGTACGCTTAATCTTTTTTTGCAACTGCAAAAGGCCATATAACAATGCCTCTGCAGTGGGTGGACACCCAGGGACATAGACATCAACCGGCACAATACGATCGCATCCGCGCACAACGGAATAGGAATAATGATAGTAACCACCCCCATTGGCACAAGACCCCATAGAGATCACCCAACGGGGCTCGGGCATCTGATCGTAGACGCGACGCAGTGCCGGCGCCATTTTATTGGTCAGGGTACCTGCAACAATCATCAAATCAGATTGGCGTGGGCTGGGCCGAAACAACATGCCAAACCTGTCGAGATCATAGCGGGATGCTCCGGCCTGCATCATTTCCACCGCGCAACAGGCCAAACCAAAGGTCATGGGCCACATGGAACCGGTGCGGGCCCAATTAATCACTTTATCTGCAGAGGTCGTTACCCATCCACGTTCTAAATACCCCTCTATTCCCACTCCAGCGCCCCTTTTAACCACTCATAAATGAAGCCAACAGCCAGCAATCCCAGAAACAACATCATCGACAAGAACCCGTATTCGCCAATTTCCTCCAGGACGGTGGCCCAAGGAAATAAAAATGCGATTTCAAGATCAAATATAATAAACAGAATGGCGACCAAATAATAACGCACATCAAACTTCATGCGTGCATCTTCAAATGCGTCAAACCCACATTCATAAGGAGACAGTTTTGCACTATCGGGTTTATTTGGTGCAATCATCCAACCCATTACTATGGGCATGACGCCGACTAAAACACCGACGCCCAGGAAGATCATAATTGGAAGGTAGTTTTGAAGCATAAGGAGCGGTTGCCCTACCCGTTATTGATTGGTGATTAACTATTATTGTCCTGCTTCGGGGGCAGTCTAGGCGCCAAAATCACAAAAATCAACCCTATAAAATAGGGTCTTTTCAATCATTTAGTTTTTAATTCTACTACCCGTATAAGCAGTACCTATCGGGTATTTATTCGTCATTCTATGCTTGGCACGCCACATCCGTCAATCTGCTAACGGTAAAATGTAGCGGCCAGTATCTGCATATCTAACATGGTGCCGAAGGCCGGACTCGAACCGGCACGGCTCGCGCCACCACCCCCTCAAGATGGCGTGTCTACCAATTCCACCACTTCGGCTTTTTCTTTACTGTGCATTAAAGAAACTATGCGCAGCGCTCTACCTCTCACGTCCACGCGTAACTACTGAGGCACTTCTGGCAGTTGCGGCTTAGACTCGGGTTCTTGTGTAGCATCCTGACCTTTCTTTTCAACGGCCTGAATCTGAACCTGTTGGTCCGTGACACTAACAGGCTTGGCAAGATTGGCATACTGGTAGGCCAATAGCATGCTGGTTAAAAAAAATGTGGTAGCCAAACCTGCCGTGACCCGTGTTAAAAAATTTGCCGACCCACGACTGCCAAATAAAGTTTGCGATCCGCCGCCACCAAAGGCGGCTCCCATATCAGCGCCCTTGCCCTGCTGTAGTAAAACCAGGGCTACCAGGCTTACTGCCGTCAGCATATGGATTATAAGTGTAATTTGAATCATGGCTTTTAGTCCTGGTCCTGGTTTTGGGTCGCATGACATATCCCGAGAAAGTCTTGCGCCTTGAGTGACGCGCCACCAATCAAGCCACCATCGACATCCTCATTGGCAAACAACTCAGCGGCATTATCGGGTTTTACACTGCCCCCATAGAGTATCCTCAGACCGTTAGCAATATCTACATCTTTATCAACAAGTTTTGTACGAATAAACTTATGGACTTCTTGTGCTTGCTCAGAGCTCGCTGTTTTACCCGTACCGATGGCCCATACCGGCTCATAGGCTATGACCGCATTTTTGAGTCCTTCTATGCCCACCATCGCCAACACGGCATCAAGCTGTCGGCCCACCACCGATTCAGTATGCCCCGCCTCGCGCTCTTCGAGAAGTTCTCCCACGCACAGGATCGGGGTGAGCCCTGTCTTCTGGGCCTGTTGAAATTTTTCTGCAACAAGATTGTCACTCTCACCATAGATTGAGCGTCGTTCGGAATGACCCACAATAACATAGGAAGCACCAAAGTCTTTGAGCATATAGCCGGATACTTCGCCGGTATAAGCACCAGCATCATGGGTATCCAGGTCCTGACCACCCCAGATTATCGGAGTGCCGCTCAATTTTTTGGCGGCGGCTGGGATCAGTATAAAAGGCGGACAGACAACCACCTCGCAATTCAGGTCACCGTCCAACCCACTCACCACGCCATCCAACAAGGACTCGGCATCGGACAGTGCCCCATTCATCTTCCAATTTCCTGCCACTATTGGTCGGCGCATCGTTCAAACCTCTCGTGTGTTCCTGTCAATGTTAACAACTATCGGCGACTCTAAGGCCGTCAAACCGGCGCGATGTTACCGGGGGTGGTCCGAGAAAGCAATTTAGAGGCCCCTTTCTAGATGTAGGAATACCCTACCAAAAACAGCCTGCGGTTCAGGCCGTTATGGCGCTGTGGAGGCGGCGCCCTTGACCACTTCGGCAAGACTGTGACTAATACGTTCTACCTGCCGCTCATCAGTACCCTCAACCATCACCCGCACCACCGGTTCGGTACCAGAACTACGTAACAACACACGGCCGTGGGCGGCCAACTCACCTTCCGCAAAGCGCACCGCCTCTCGAACCGCAGCATTATTATTGACATCAAAGCCCCCATTGGCGCGGCTGTTCGTGGACACAGGGACGTTGATCATACGCTGAGGGAAGACCTGCATCCCTGATTTCAACTCCGACAGTGGCTTACCACTTTCAACCATCACGGTGAGAACCTCCAAGGCAGCAATGATACCGTCACCGGTACTGCTCTTATCAAGACAGATAATATGTCCGGATGATTCCCCCCCAAGGGTCCAGCCCTCTGATTGCAACAGTGCTAACACATAGCGATCACCCACCGATGCGCGTTTAAACGATATCCCATGACCGTCCAATGCCTGCTCTAGCCCCAGGTTGGACATCACCGTCCCAATCACCCCACCGCCGAGCCGATTTGAAACCTGGCGAGCGATACTCATGATATAGAGAATCTGATCACCGTCCACTATTTCTCCCCTACTGTCTACCATGATCACCCTGTCACCATCACCATCCAAGGCAATACCGAGATCGGCGGATTGTTCGGCAACGGTTTGCACGAGCAACTCTGGGCTGGTTGAACCGCACTGATCGTTAATATTGAATCCATCCGGTTCCGCTGCTACGGTAATGACCTTGGCGCCCAACTCGGTCAAGACTTCCGGCGCGATATGATATGCCGCACCGTTGGCACAATCGAGGACAATGGTCAGGCCAGCCAGTGACAGTCGATGGGGAACTGTACTTTTACAATATTCTATATACCGGCCTGCGGCATCCGGGAATCGACCAGCCTTGCCCAGGGCACCCGATTCCACCACAAGCATGGGCTTTTCCATTTCAGCTTCTATAGCCCGCTCAATCTCATTAGACAGCTTGCAACCCTCTGGTGAAAAAAATTTGATACCATTGTCATGATAAGGGTTGTGGGAGGCACTGATAACGACACCGGCGCAGGCCCGTGCGGTGCGCGTCAGGTAGGCAATGCCCGGTGTAGGCATGGGCCCGAGCAAGCTGATATCCACACCCGCAGCCGAAAAACCCGCCTCCAGGGCCGATTCCAGAAGATAGCCCGATACACGCGTGTCTTTACCGATAATGACTCTGCCGCGATTTTTGCTGAGCCCACCCAACACCCGTCCTGCCGCCCAACCTAACTTGAGAACGGTCTGTGGCGTAATGGGTTCCTCACCCACCCTGCCTCTAATACCATCGGTACCAAAAAACTTCTTGCTCACTAACTTCTCCACACACCGGTCGCGTACCCTGGGTAGCCACTTTCAGCCACCCACCCATTCAAGCATTCGAATCACATCTCGGCTAACCTTGACGTCGTGCACACGCACCAGAGAGGCGCCATTTTGTATCGCCACCATCATCAAGGCCAGACTGCCGTAGAGCCTTTGATCTACCTTGGCATCCAGCACCTTTCCAATCATTGATTTTCGGGATAACCCCACCATCAGCGGGGGTCCCAAGGCGGTAAAACGAGACAACCCACGCAGTAATTGCCGATTATGGTCCAAGGATTTGCCAAAACCAAATCCGGGGTCAAAGATGATGTGGCCGGGGTTAATCCCGGCAGCGACAGCGGCATCCCGACGTTTGCCCAGAAATACACAGACCTCTTCTACCACATCATCGTAGTGAGGCGCCTGTTGCATACTGCGCGGTTGCCCCTGCATGTGCATGAGACATACAGGAACACCCAATTGGGCCACGGTCTTAAGGGCCTGGTCGGCCCGCAGACTATTAATATCGTTGATAAATCCGGCGCCTGCATTGACCGCTGTCCGCATCACTTCAGGTTTACTGGTGTCGATAGAAATGGGCACATTAAACGCGTCGGCGAGGGCCTCAATGACGGGAATAACCCGATCCAATTCTTCTTGAACACTTACCGTAGTGGCGCCGGGCCGGGTAGACTCGCCACCCACATCAATGATGTCGGCACCCTCATCCACCATGGTCCGGGCTCGCGCCAGGGCCCGATCAGGAGAAACAAAAAGACCCCCGTCCGAGAACGAATCGGGGGTCACATTGAGAATGCCCATAACCTGCGGCCGGTCCAGCCTAAGCTCACGACCGCCGCAGCACAGGACCGGCACTTCAGTGTTCGCCGGCAGGTTTATCCAATTTGGGCTTGGGCGTCTTACGAGCAGGTTTTTTAGGCTTTGCCCGGGATGCCTTACCGCTGCCGCCGCTGTCCATGCCCTGAGGTGGCTTGGGCTTTTTCCCGGCCATGATGGCTTCAATCTGTTTGGCATCCAGGGTCTCCCAATCAAGCAGGGCCTTGGCCATCGCCTCCACCTCATCGTGATGTTCTTCGATAATCTTCCTCGACAAGGCGTACTGCTCATCTATGATTCGCCGAATCTCTTGATCCACGGCATTGGCGGTGGAGTCACTCAGATTCTTGTGGGTGGTCACGTCCCGCCCCAGAAAGATCTCCGTTTGATTGTCGCCATAGACGCAAGTGCCCAAGGCGTCACTCATGCCCCAACGCGATACCATATTCCGCGCCAAGTCGGTGGCGCGTTCAAAGTCATTTGAAGCGCCAGTGGTCATCTGCCCCATAAAAATCTCTTCGGCAATACGCCCCCCCATGAGCACGGCAATGGACGACAGCAGATAGTCACGGTCTTGGCTATAGCGATCTTCCACTGGCAACTGCATGGTCACACCCAGTGCGCGGCCACGGGGAATGATGGTCACCTTATGAACCGGGTCGGTGTTTTTCAGGGTCTTGGCGACCACCACATGGCCGGATTCGTGATAGGCGGTGTTCATGCGCTCCTTCTCGGGCATCACGATGGAGCGCCGCTCTACCCCCATCACCACTTTGTCTTTGGCAAGCTCAAAATCTTCCATGTCCACTAGGCGCTTGGTGGAACGGGCGGCAAACAATGCGGCCTCATTCACCAGATTAGCCAGATCGGCCCCGGAAAATCCGGGTGTACCGCGTGCCAGGACACTGGCATCCACGTCATCGGAGAGGGGGATCTTGCGCATATGCACTTTTAAAATCTGCTCACGCCCACGTATATCCGGCAGCGCCACATGGACCTGGCGATCAAAACGTCCGGGGCGTAACAAGGCAGGGTCGAGCACATCGGGCCGGTTGGTCGCGGCGATCACAATCACGCCGTCGTTGCCTTCAAAACCGTCCATTTCCACCAATAACTGGTTGAGGGTCTGTTCCCTTTCATCGTGGCCACCACCCAATCCAGCACCACGGTGACGCCCCACCGCATCGATCTCATCAATGAAAATGATACAGGGGGCGTGTTTCTTGGCCTGTTCAAACATGTCTCGCACCCGTGAAGCGCCCACACCCACAAACATCTCCACGAAATCCGAACCGGAAATTGTAAAAAAGGGCACTTTGGCCTCGCCAGCAATGGCCCTGGCAAGCAAGGTCTTACCCGTTCCCGGACTACCGGTCATTAATACGCCACGAGGTATGCGCCCTCCCAGCTTTTGGAATTTGCCGGGTTCCTGGAGAAACTCCACCAGTTCCTGGACCTCCTCTTTGGCCTCTTCCACACCGGCCACGTCTTCGAAAGTCACCTTATTTTTTTCTTCAGTAAGCATCCGCGCCTTACTCTTACCAAAGCTCATGGCGCCACGTCCACCGCCACCTTGCATCTGACGCATGAAGAAGATCCATACACCTATGAGTAGCAACAACGGAAACCAGCTAATGAAGATACTCATCAGTAAAGAGGGCTCCTCTGGCGGTTTAACGTCGACCTGCACATTATTATCGAGAAGATCGTCGATCATCTTCGAGTCTTCAGGCGCATACACTAAAAAAGACTCACCGCTTTGCTTCAATACATGGACCTTGTCGCCTTGAATGGTCACTTTATCAACACCACCTTGTTTAACCTCTGAAATAAAGGTGGAATAGTCCATATCGCGCACCGTACTCTTTTCTCGCTGCGCAAAATTATTGAATACGGTCATCAGCACAACCGCTATAACCAACCACAAAACCAGGTTCTTCGTCAGATTGTTCAATCCACTACCTCTGCATACTAAATAGATAAAATCTTTAATGATTCCCACATCTTCATGGCGCCTATTCTGCTACCTCAACGCCTGCAAAACAACCATAACCCAATTTCGGTGCAACCCAAAGCCATAATGCAGGTCACTGGTAACCGGTAGCCAATAAATACAACTCCTTACTCCGTGCTCGAGAAGCCTGAGGTTTCCGGACCACGACACGCTTAAATTGCACCCTCATCCGGCGTCGCAAATCTTCAAACCCGTCTCCCTGAAAGACCTTAATTAACACCACCCCCCCCGGCCTGAGTGCTCGCTGGGAGAATTGCAGGGCCAACTCGCACAAGGCATAGACTCGGGCCTGATCCGCTACGGCTATACCACTTATATTGGGCGCCATATCGGATAATACAAGGTCTGACTGGCGGTTAAGCAACCCGTCTATAACCCTTTCTACTACCTTGGCATCCGTGAAATCACCCTGAATGGACTCCACACCCCGAATCGGAAGCATGGCCAACAGATCTACCGCGACTATCCTGCCCTTACCCTTGATCTGTGCCGCAACATATTGGGACCACCCTCCGGGGGCTGCCCCCAAATCCACCACCTGCATCCCCGGCCGGATAAGCCGGTCACGGCGATCAATCTCAGCCAATTTATAGGCGGCACGAGACCGAAATCCCTCGTCCCGGGCCTTACGCACAAACGGGTCCTGTTCATGCTCTACCACCCAGGCGCCGCTACCGCTCCGCTTGCGTCGGGCCATCAGCGGTTTGTCCTACTTAGGGTATCGGCAGGATAGCCGACTGTCTGAATCACCCACAACTAAAAGCCCTCACAACCTGTGATATAGTGCCGCCCCATTTTGGTTTCACCTTTTAACATAGACATGTCATGAAATTAAGCAGTAAACAAATACGCTACCTGCGCGGCCTGGCCCACCACCGCTCACCGGCGGTCACCTTGGGTGCCCAGGGCCTGACACCCGCAGTCCTGGCAGAGATTGATGGCGCCCTGGTCCACCATGAGCTATTAAAAATCAAGCTCAGTAGCGGTGACAAATCCGCACGTCACCAGATGCTGGAACGTATCTGTGAAGTCACCCAAGCGACTGCAGTTCAGGAGATTGGTCGAATGGCCGTAGTCTTCAAACCGGGGGTAAAATCGAGCATAGCACTACCATAGATTAAACTTGAACCGCCAAGATGCCAAGAAAAGCCTCCAATCACTGCATAAACCTATCGTCTTAATTGTTTCGCGTATTCACCACAGAGGACACAGATGTGGTAACACATCTTTTCTCTGTGACCTCCGTGTCCTCAGTGGTGAAAAATGTTGTCTGATGCACCCTGATATTGATTACACCGGCGGTGCAAACCTAAGAAAGTTCTGATCAATTGAACTTGAAACGCCAAACAAATTAAGCAAAAACCCGCCTGCTTTCAAAAACCGCCACACCTAAACCACGACCACCACGGCGCAAATGACGTTTGAGCACAAAATCAAACATCAGCGGATTATAACGTCTCAGGGCCGAGATCACCGGCACTTTACTGCCATCAAGAAAGCCTTCACCTACCAACTTTCGTAGAGATATCAAGGGCATAATGCCGGGCAAGGGATAATCGGATCCGTTGACCAAACGCCCATGCCAGTCTTCCCGGATGATCACGTCGTGAAGTGCTCGCCCGACCCGATTGTACTGCACCATTGCCGAGATCTCTCCAAATAACCGCCCCTGATACTTCGGTTCGTCCATCATTCGGGAAAATAATTCAAAATTTTCAAGCATGGGGCCATTCGGCCCCCGGTCCATATCCTGGCCCCGTCCCAAAGACGCGCAATGGGCCACAATGACGCGCACACCATGATCCAGGGGACGACGCAATCGCAATGGGTTACCCAAGGCCTGATACTCACCGCTGTGCACCGCGAGCTCCTTGCCACCATGGGTCAACAGGGGCACATTCAGTCGGGCCATGGCCGCATAAAAGGCATCACAACGCGGGGAAGCCGGATCGATCCCCATGGCCGGTGGCAACCACTTCACCCCCTGTGCACCCTTTTTTACCACATCTTCAAGTTCGTCTACGGCATCGGTTCTATAGGGGTGGATGGATGCAATCCACTTGAACTGTTGCGGGTGCCTCCGCGCCATCGTAGCGGCATAACGGTTGGGGGTGTAAAAAGGACTCAGGGCCTGCACACGCCTCCCTTGGGTGTCGTGATGATAATCAAAGGCCAGCAACATGGCGCGCCCTGAGCCCAGCATGTCTTTTTGCAGTTGGACGAGCCGATTGACATAGGCCACATCGCCGCGGGTGTTATCTTCTATGCACCCAGCATTGAGATAAAACTGTTTTTGAATACTCTGGACAGGATGCCATAAACTATCCATGGCCGGGTTGATCCATATACCTGAACCGCTGTTGCCGTTTCCGGTGAGGTGAACGTGGCAGTCCCAACGCTTACTGGCTTCAACTCCCTCCCAAGCCTCAAGCACCAGATCATGTTTAAGCAGGCTCTCGGGAATAGGGCTAGCCAGACAGGGGTTCCATATCCCATCTTCGGGCCAGTATCGAAAGCCAAGCAATCCTGCAGCCCCGGCCATTAGGGACGCGCCAAAAAAGGCCCGCCGCCACATTATGGAAAAACCCTCCCAAGATGTGGCTTCCAGCAGGTGTTAGACGCCATCTTCAGCTATTGATCGCTGGCCACTTCAGTGGAATCAGCAGATACCTCGGGCGTAGAGATATTACTGTAATCAATAACACCGATCACCCGCGGGATGATCGGCGAACTGCCAGGTGCGGAGAAATTGTAATTCAAAACACCCACCACCCGTGAAATCGCTGTTTTTAGTTCGGGAAGCTGTGGGATATTGATCACCAGCACCCAATCCTCATTACCCGGAACCGTCAGCGTAACGACATCACCGACGGTGATCATACTTTCATTGCTGACATCACCGGTCTTTGGGTCTATCCAACTAACATCTGCCGTTAAAGTCCAATCCGACAGATCAACCCTTATCTCATCGCCCCGCACTGCGGCAAGTGCGCCTTCCTGCTCTAGATAGATCACATACTCGCGATCATTCTCTCCAAAACAGCGGCCAACATCCACCTTGTCATTACAGGTCGTATAGGTGCTGGCATCACGATCCTCATCACCCCAAAAATCACTGAAGACCTTATATTGTTCGGTGGACTTCAGATCATTCTCAAAATCATCGAGACGCAGGGCTCCATTTCGTCCACCGAGAATAAACCCGGCACCGCCGGCGACATAGGTGTACCACATGGACTGGCGAATGCCGCCCACATCAAATAGGCCATCGGTGAAACCCACTCGCCAGCGATCGGTATAAAAAATTGGATTACTCGATCCACTAATCGCGGTCAGGATGGTATCAAAATCAGGGTTTTTATCGCCAAGAGAGTCGTAGGTGCATGAGGTACAGGCAAAAGGTGTAAACCCTGCGCTCTGGCGCGAACTCAGTGGACGATCATTGGGATCCAGATCAGAAATGCGGTCGGCAAAAAATTTACTCCACTCGCTATCGCGGTACTCCAGAATATTGATCCCTGAATCGAAGGACACCCTCTTATAGGGTGACAGCCGAGACACCGCGTATTGAAGCAATATGGTTTCTGTAGCAGACTCGCCTTCAAAACCTGGTGCCTCGTCACCATTGCCATAGAACATGATGTTCACCGCCAGATCACGCTCTTCCAGCATCTTCATAAAAAGGTCGAGCCTGTCCCAATTGGCAACATCCAGAAAATCAAAACCAGGTGAACAAAAATTCGTCCCCTGACAGGCGTTCCACACTCGATTTTTTAATATGATCGCCACCCCATTGGCGCCCAATCTGTCTTTTACGTAATCAAGCAACACCCCCATGCGCGGATCATCCACCTTCAGGTAATCCTCCAAGGCTACATAGAACGGAACATGAATAAGAGGATCGGCCAGACCCGTTGTAGTTGAACCAGACTCACCGGCCTGTAATTTTTCCAGCTGGGCCTCATAACCAAGGACTACAAAGAGCGCACCTTCACCGTCTACGGTTTCGTCATTAGTGTCATCACTTTCCAGTATGGTTGCGTCTACCCACTTGTAGGTGTAGGTCCAAAGACCGGCCTCTTCAGGCACGAAGCGGGTTCGCCAGACTATGCCCGATTGGCCACCCACCCCATCACCCACATGAAAGCCGGTGATGACCTTTTCTGTCTTGGAAGGTGAGATAAAAGTCACCCTAAGTGCCAGTTCAGCGGTATCAAATGGATTGGCCAGGGGCAAAGTGTAATCAAAGTCTCGATCCCACACCTCGCCCTGGAAAACGGGGATCACCCGCACTGCCGGGGTGGCAGCGGAATACATCAGCAGCAACAACGCGAGCACACATCCCGTCGCCGCTGATAAACGTTGCTTGTGTTGATCTAGCCAGGTCATAATGGATTTTGTACTGCGTATACCTCCAGACAACATAATGGGGCCTCATCCTAAATAATAGCTTACTTTAGAATATAACCCTAAGCCTTTGTAAAGTATAGCAAGTTTTAGGCAATACCTGGAGGGTTTGTCTTTCGCTGAAGACCCCCCAACACCAATACCATGCCCATCAGGCTATTGACCAAATACAGGCTGCCCGCCAATTAACCATTGCAGGTCAAGGTTGATTGATCGGATGAATCCGACCCTACAATATAAAATCCACTAATCCGTTATTCGCAGGGGCACAGTAATTCGGCGAGGTCCGCCTGGGACACTACCCTGGGCACAAGGAGGGCGCAGCCTTAGATATAGCGAATATTAAGTATCTCATAGTAGCGTACACCTCCTGGGGCGGTGACTTCTACCTCTGCACCATCTTGCTTGCCGATCAAGGCGCGGGCGATGGGTGAATTGATCGATACTTCACCTCTTTGTATGTCGGCCTCCAACTCGCCCACTATTTTATAGACCACCTTGGCATCACTGTCCTGATCAAGCAATTCCACGGTGGCGCCAAACACCACCTTTCCTTTCACGTTCAACTTTGTCGGGTCAATTACCTGAGCCTCAGACAGCACAACATTCAGTTCAGCAATGCGGCCTTCCAGAAAACTCTGTTCCTCTTTAGCGGCGTGATACTCCGCATTCTCTGATAAATCCCCATGGGCCCTGGCCTCGGCAATGGCCTGAATAACCCGTGGCCGCTCAACACTTCTTAGACGATCGAGTTCTTCGCGTAAGCGCTCGGCGCCCACAGCGGTAATGGGAATACGAATCATAGCCCAGCCTCTTGATGCAAATCTTGTAGTTTTCTGACACCGACCTGGCCAATTTGCGCATGGGCCTCACAAGCGGCGCGGGCAGCGGCCAGGGTAGTGTAATATGTAACCTTATGCAGCAGGGCCTCACGCCGAATCGTATAGGAATCGGCCAGGCTTTGTTTGCCTTCGGTGGTATTCACGATCATATCGACTTCATCATTTTTTATCATATCTACAATATGCGGTCGCCCTTGGGTGACCTTGTTAACCGTTTTGATCTCCAGGCCTTCACTCTCCAGTACCAAGGCTGTTCCCCGGGTAGCCAATAACTCGAATCCCTGTTCTATCAAGTAGCGAGCAACATCGACCACTCCTTGTTGATCAAGGTCACGTACACTGATAAATGCCCGCCCCAGGTGGGGTATTGCTGAGCCAGCGGCTAATTGAGACTTCTCAAAGGCCTGAGCAAAATTGCTCCCAATCCCCATCACCTCACCCGTGGACTTCATCTCAGGACCCAACACCGTGTCCACACCGGGAAATTTGATAAATGGAAAAACCGCCTCTTTGACTGAATAATAAGGGGGAATAATCTCATTTTCCACCCCCTGCTCTTTCAAAGTCTTTCCAGTCATACACAGAGCGGCAATCTTGGCCAAGGGCCGTGATGTGGCCTTGGACACAAACGGTACGGTCCGGGAGGCTCGCGGGTTGACTTCAAGCACGTAAATATCACTATCTTTGACCGCGAACTGTACATTCATCAATCCCACAACTTTCAGAGCCAAAGCCATACGCCGCGTCTGATCACGCAACTCGTCTTGAATTTCCTGGGATAGACTATAGGGCGGTAGCGAACAGGCGGAATCCCCGGAATGCACCCCGGCCTCTTCGATATGTTCCATAACGCCACCTATAATGGCATCGGTTCCATCACACACGGCATCCACATCCACCTCAATAGCATCATTCAAAAACCGATCCAACAATACCGGGGATGCGTTCGAGACATTGATGGCCGCTGCCATGTAATTTTTCAAATCATCCGGGTTATAAACAATCTCCATGGCCCGCCCGCCCAACACATAGGAAGGTCTCACCACCAGAGGATAACCAATTTCTTCGGCCAATTGCAGGGCCGTATCCGGGTCGGTGGCGGTACGATTCGGTGGCTGCAATAGATTCAGTTGTTGCAACAAATTTTGAAACCGCTCCCGATCCTCGGCAAGGTCAATGGAATCCGGTGTCGTACCAATAATTGGCGCACCGGCGGCCTCCAGGTCCCGTGCCAGCTTGAGAGGGGTCTGGCCCCCATACTGAACGATCACCCCCGTGGGGTTTTCCACATGCAGCACTTCCAACACATCTTCCAGGGTCAGAGACTCGAAGTAGAGACGGTCAGAGGTATCATAGTCGGTGGACACGGTTTCCGGGTTACAGTTAATCATAATGGTTTCGTATCCATCAGATCGACAGGCCATGGCCGCGTGTACACAACAATAGTCAAACTCAATACCCTGACCAATACGATTGGGACCGCCACCGAGCACAACGATCTTTTTGTTGTCCTGGGGGTCGGCCTCACACTCCTCCTCGTAGGTGGAATACATATATGCGGTCTTGGTGGCAAACTCGGCGGCACAGGTATCCACCCGTTTATATACCGGTCGCACGCCCAGTTCATGGCGCCGATCACGTATTTCTTTTTCCTCCACTCCAAGCAGGTCGGCAAGGCGATGGTCGGAAAAACCTTGTCTCTTCCAGGCCAACAGCGTGTCTCTATCGGACATCTTGGCCTTGTCTGCCGAAATCACCTTCTCGGTAATAATCAAATCTTCAATCTGAGCCAGAAACCAGGGATCAAACCGGGTTAGACCGAGGACCTCATCAAAACTCATCCCCAACCGAAAGGCATCGGCGATATACCAGATACGTTCGGCGCTGGGTGTGCCCAATTCTTTTTTGATACGCGTACTGAGTTCGGCGTCCATGGGACCACTGACAATGGGATCGAGTCCATGGACATCAATCTCCAAACCCCGTAGAGCCTTTTGCAGGGACTCCTGAAAGCTGCGACCGATGGCCATCACCTCACCCACTGATTTCATCTGCGTCGTCAGTGTGGCATCGGCTTGGGGAAACTTCTCAAAATTAAACCGCGGGATTTTGGTCACCACATAATCAATGGAGGGTTCAAATGAGGCCGGTGTGGCTCCCCCGGTAATATCATTTTTGAGTTCATCGAGTGTATAGCCCACCGCCAATTTGGCCGCCACCTTGGCAATAGGAAAACCCGTAGCCTTGGAGGCCAGGGCCGATGACCGCGACACCCGTGGGTTCATCTCAATGATCACCATGCGTCCATTGCTGGGGTCCACCGCAAATTGCACGTTGGATCCACCCGTATCCACACCAATCTCGCGCAACACCGCTATAGAGGCGTTACGCATAATTTGATATTCCTTATCGGTCAGTGTCTGCGCTGGGGCCACGGTAATGGAATCGCCGGTGTGTACCCCCATGGGGTCGATGTTTTCGATGGAACACACGATGATGCAGTTGTCCTGGCAATCCCGCACCACCTCCATTTCAAATTCTTTCCAGCCGAGTATGCACTCTTCAATCAACAACTCATTAGTAGGCGAGGCATCCAGCCCCCGCTCACAAATCTTGATGAACTCCTCCTTGTTGTAGGCAATACCGCCACCGCTTCCACCCATGGTAAACGACGGTCGGATGATGGTGGGGTAACCTACCCTGGCCTGAACCTGAAAGGCCTCCTCCATGCTATGGGCCACGGCACCACTGACCACATCCAGGCCAATACTCTGCATGGCATTGCGAAACTGCTCACGATCTTCGGCCTTGTCGATGGCCTGCTTGTTGGCACCGATCAACTGCACACCATATTTCTCCAACACCCCTTCCCGAACCAGGTCCAGGGTACAGTTCAACGCAGTTTGCCCACCCATGGTGGGTAACAAGGCATCGGGGCGTTCCTGTTCGATGATCCGTTCCACAACACGCCAATGGATGGGCTCAATATAGGTGGCATTCGCCAGTTCCGGGTCGGTCATAATGGTCGCCGGATTGGAGTTCACCAGGATCACCTCAAAACCCTCTTCACGCAGGGCCTTACAGGCCTGGACACCAGAGTAATCAAACTCACAAGCCTGGCCGATCACGATCGGACCGGCACCGATGATCAGGATGCGGTGGATGTCAGTTCTTTTGGGCATCTTAAATTCAGGTACGAGGGTCGAGGATTTGTATATTTAAATGTCATTGCATAACTCCATAATTTAATCTCGTATCTGTTATCCATTATGCTAAGTCGCTTTGCCTTTCATCAATTCAATAAACCGATCAAACAGGCCCGCCGTATCATGCGGCCCTGGACTGGCTTCGGGGTGACCCTGAAAACTAAACGCCGGCACATCGGTCCGCACTAAACCCTGGACTGAACCATCAAACAAGGAACGGTGGGTTACCTGAAGATTATCGGGCAAACTATTGGCATCCACCGCAAAACCATGATTCTGACTGGTAATCATGACTTGCCTGGTTTCAAGGTCTTGCACAGGATGATTGGCGCCGTGATGGCCAAACTTCATCTTGATGGTTTGCGCGCCCGAGGCCAGGGCCATGAGTTGGTGGCCCAAACAAATCCCAAATACTGGCAAATCTTTGCTCAGGAGGGTACGGATGGCCTCAATGGCATAATCACAAGGCTCCGGATCACCTGGCCCGTTGGAGAGAAACACGCCGCCCGGTTGCATCGCCAACACCTCATCTGCGGTGGTTTTGGCCGGCATCACAGTGACCTCGCAACCCCGGTCAGCCAACATGCGTAATATGTTTCGCTTCACCCCAAAGTCAAAGGCCACGACCTTGTGTTGATAAGTCGGGGGCGAACGATGGCCCTCGCCCAGAACCCAACTGCCTTCGGTCCAGGCATAGGTCTTTTGTGTCGTCACTTCCTGAGCCAGATCCATGCCCTTTAAGCCCGGAAAGGCTCGTGCCTGGGCCACTACCTGCTCAGGATCGATATTTTCGCCAGTGACGATACAACCGTTTTGGGCCCCCTTTTCCCGCAACAGCCGGGTCAGCTTGCGGGTATCGATACCGGCAATGGCCACCACGCCATGCGACTCCAGGAATTGTGGCAGACTCTGCTGGGCGCGCCAGCTACTGTGCAAGATGGGCAAGTCACGAATAATCAGACCGGCAGCGGCGACGCCCGTAGATTCCATGTCTTCGTCATTACAACCGGTATTGCCGATGTGGGGGTAGGTCAGGGTGATGATTTGCCGAGCGTAGGAGGGATCACTGAGGATCTCCTGATAACCCGTCATGGCGGTGTTGAACACCACCTCCCCTGCCGATTCACCTGAAATACCAATGCCTTGCCCAGTAAAGAGCGTCCCATCCTCGAGCGCGAGCAGGGCTGGCAGGGTCAATCAGGCCTCCGGGTAGTGGGCGTAAAAAACGGGAGAAGCTGGAACCGCTTCTCCCGTTTTCAATGTCTGGTCGAGCATACTTTCAAGTGGTTACTATTCTATGTGCCCACCACTGCAAAATCAACGTAAACCCAAAACATCCTGCATATCGAACAATCCTTTGTCCTGGGTGTCCAGCCACTGGGCCGCCCGCACCGCCCCCTTGGCAAAGGTCAAACGGCTGGTGGCACGATGGGTCACCTCGACCCGCTCCCCCACCCCGGCAAACATCACCGTATGCTCCCCGACGATATCGCCGGCACGTATGGTCTCAAAACCGATGGTCTTGGGGTCGCGCTCACCGCTGACACCCTCACGGCCATAGACTGCGCACACACCCAAATCCCGCCCCAGGGCATCCGCCACCACCTCCCCCATGCGTAGAGCAGTACCCGACGGGGCGTCCACCTTATGGCGGTGATGGGCCTCGATAATCTCAATATCCACATCATCACCCAAGACCCGTGCGGCCACGTCCAATAACTTAAAGCACAAATTGACCCCCACACTCATATTGGGGGCAAACACAATAGCGATCTCCTCGGCGGCTTCGGCAATCTGCCGCTTTGCGTTGTCATCAAAGCCCGTGGTGCCAATCACCATCTTCTTGCCCGCCTCACGGCAGAAGGCAAGCTGAGCCAAACTGGCCTCGGGACGAGTAAAATCGATCAGGCAATCAAAGTTGGACCCCACCAAGCTGTCGCTAATGGCCACGCCCATGTGGCCAACGCCGGCGAGATCACCGGCATCGACACCCATGCAGTCGCTGCCGGCTCGCTCCAAGGCCACACCAAGCTGCACATTTTCCGCTTGCTGGCAGGCCTCCACGATGGCGCGGCCCATGCGCCCCCCTGCACCGCTGATTGCAATTCTCGTCATTATCTTTTTTCCTTCGTCAACTTGTGGCATGAGCATAATGGATTTGACCTCCAAGCCCAACCACTTGCGAAGGTGCGTTCGACAAGAACTGGGCCTATACTTGTAGCTAGCAGAAAATTACTAAGGGAAACGAAAGTTACCTGACACTCCAGTTAGCAACAACTCCATTGGCTATTTAAAATAAAGTATTCCGAATGGATGAGACATCCCTAACCTCACTGGTGAGATTACTGGCCGCAGTCGCGGCAGGTGGGTTCATCGGTCTGGAGCGCACCTATCATGGGCGTCCAGCTGGATTTCGAACCCATACCCTGGTGTGCACAGCCTCGAGCCTGCTCATGCTGGTCACCGTCTATCAACTACAACTCATCGACATCTCAGTTGATGTGTTGCGGATCGATCCCACTCGCCTGGCTCAAGGCATTATGACCGGTATCGGTTTTCTGGGTGCCGGGGTCATCATGAAGGAAGGCTTGAGTGTGCGTGGACTGACGACCGCAGCATCCATCTGGATGACGGCGTCCATTGGCATTCTCATTGGCATAGGATTCTACTTCCCGGCCCTGATCGCCACCCTGCTCACAGTGGGTACGCTCGCGCTTTTCAGGTACATCGAACACGTCGCACCCAGTCATCATTATGCGGTACTGTCAGTGCGTTCTCTACGCAAGGAAAACCTGTCCCTCGACGACCTGTGTAAGCTGATCAAAGATCTAGGTATGACGACTGCCAATGCCAGCTACCGACTCAATCAGGAGGGCAAATTCTTTCAGTACCGCATGACCATACGTGGCCGAGATGAAACAAAATTCAGGCAATTGGCGGAGATGCTAATAACCCTGGATAAGGTCTCGGAATTTGATCTCACCCCGGTGGGGGGGAAATAAAACTTAGTGTAGGTGCGAATTCATTCGCACAACGGTATTTTACGCGCATCGTACGAATAAATTCGCACCTACAGATTACGAGATTACGTGGCAAGCCACGGGAAATACACACCCTCAGTGATTTAGAGACCATAATTATGGCCCCAGGGGCACCGCCACCAAACGCTTTTCGATCGCCTGATAGATATTACCATTGGCCTCATCAATGACCAGATTGGGATAACGAGAAGGTAGAGCAACCAACCGATCGGTCTTACCGGTACGTAAATTGACTGCAGCCAGGGCCTGATCATGGCCCTTGGGTTGGGTGATAAAATATTGATAACCACCGCGCAGATTGGTATAGGGCGCATTGTCCGCCACCGCACTGGCCTGATAAACGAAACGTCGGCCCGTGTCCCGTGACGTGTCTACCACCAGGGTCTTGGTATTGATCAGTTTTACCTTCACCCGCCCGCCCAAAGGCAAGGTCAAAGCCGGGATGGCAGGCAACAGACCGCCCACATTGGCAATGACAAACGAACCCAACTTCAGCACCGAACCCGAGGCCTGCAACAAACCGGAAGAAAACCGCCGCCAGATAGATGGACGCGCTTGAGGGTGTTGGGTGTACCAGAGGCGCTTTCCAGTAACCTCGTGATAGGCCGCTACGGCATCTTCGCTAATGAGCAATATTCGGCGGTCCTCATTGAGTGCCACAAAAATCGGACGTTTTTGTAGTTCATGTTCAATCTCGACGGACACTGCACCGGTCTTGCGGTTAATAGCCAGCAGACGTTCACCATCGGCAAACCACACGAGTTCGCCAAACACCAATAGATTGGTGATCGAACCCATGGCGTCTTTATACTTCCAGACGACTTTACCCGTTTGACGATCCAGTGCCACGGCACCAAAGTCACCCTTCCATACCCACTTTTCCTTTCCAATATCAAAGAATCGACCTCCTAATTGGCCATAGACAACATCTTTGTCCACCAGCACCTCAGGCACAAAATCAAATCGCTTAGATCGCCATAGCTGTTTACCCGTACTGATATTAAATACACGAATCCGATTATTACCACTGGTGTAGATGAGATTCCCTTGCAACACCGGGTTGGCATAGGACAAAGCCAGATCATCTTCGATGACATCAAACTTCTGCTGCCAAAGCAGTTGGCCATTGCGAGCATCAAAACAACGAACACCACTATAAGTCACGCAGAGCTTGCCGTCCGCTACCAAGGGTGGGTGATAGAGCCCCAGCGTAAAGGGTCGATTAAATACCCACTCGGCATCATCGTCCAGGATAGGCCGATAGGAGGGGCGTAGCGCCACCTTTTGACCGAAGGCCTGCTGCCAAAGCAAACGTCCAGTGGACAGCTCAAGGGCATGGAGTTGGGGCTCCCGCTTCAGCCCCGAAAACAGACCTTTTCCCGGCAGGATGCTGCTCAACACACCACGGTCATCACCGTGGGCCTGGGGCACGGTCACCACAAACAAAACACCATTAACTGGATCGACTGTCGCCTGAAGTACACGCCCTTTGAGTACCGGCGATTCCCAAACCAACTCACCACTATGCCGATCAACGGCCAACATGTGTGTTCCGGCGTCGTCATAGTGACCTCCCGAGGCATCACTGATGAGGATATAGGGGGCATCGCCAATGGTCATCAGATCACCGGCGCTGGCGCTAATATTGCGCAAACGCCAACGGCGTTGGCCATTGGCCAAATTAATACCATAAAGGTGACGCGATGTAGCCGTCACCAACAACCCATCATCAATCAGAGTCTGAAATCCGATGGGATGCTCAAACTTTATCTCCCAGGCCGGTGGCCGTTCCTGCACCTCTGGCGCGGTGGCACAACCCGCGCTGAGCCACACCCAACATACAACAAACACTGCCGCCCACATGGGTCGGGCTATATGGGGGAAATCGATTCCATTCTTGTTGCATTTATTCATAGCGTCTATTCTACACCAATCTGTTTGTTTTCTGAGAGCCTGTCCAAAGGATGGATGTTAGTAACCGAACCCATCAACCGAAGGCCTTATAGCGAAAGCAACCGATCTCATGGTCATTCACCATACCCACCGCCTGCATAAAGGCGTAACAAATCGTTGGGCCAACGAACTTAAATCCCCTTTTCTTCAACTCGCGGCTCATCGCTTGAGACTCGGTAGTCTGGACGGGAATTTCCTTTAAACTGCGCCACTTGTTAACAAGTGGCTTAGCGTCCACAAACTCCCATATAAATTCTGAAAATGATCCATGTGACTCTTGGATGTCTAAGAATGCTTTGGCATTTTGCACCGATGCCGCGACTTTCAATCGATTGCGCACAATGCCTGGATTTTTCAAGAGCAGTTCACATTTTTTCTGGCTAAATCGGGCGACCCGCTCCGGGTCAAACCCCTCATAGGCCTCACGGTAGCTCTGCCGTTTCTTAAGAATGGTAGTCCAACTCAACCCCGCCTGTGCGCCTTCAAGGATGAGCATCTCGAACAGATGGGTGTCATCGTGGGACGGTACTCCCCATTCTTCATCGTGATATACGATATTGAGCTCCGGTGCCCTGGCCCATTCACAACGCTTCATACTTTTAATGACTCTTCGGGAAAAATTGAATAACAGTTTATACCTCAGACTTTTGCCGGTTCAGGTTGTAGAGCGTTTGCAGTAGGGTTATGCCTCTCAAGGCGCCATCCCTATAACGAGAACTGTGGCAACCAACAATACGACAATAATCACAACAGCCACGATCCATTTTAATGACCCAAAGCGGCGATGGGGAATGACGATCTCTGTTTCGGTGTCGGCGGTGACGTAAATGCTGAAAAAGGTATCCCACATACCAGCATAGGCCTCGTTGTATTCACCCAGGGGCTGGATGTGAGGTGGCTTGGGCATCAACCATTGGGAACCTCGGATTTCTACTTTGCCACTTAGGCTATCTTTAGCATGCAAGGCGTGGGCTTCGAATACGTAGTCCAGGGGCATGCTGCTAAAACTGCGGCTAAAGATTTTGATGCGTCGGCCTGGATACAGGTAGATAGTCTTTGCCATGGGATGATAACGTCAAGCAAACCCGCTTGGTTCGCATTACCCGATTACTTTCACAAACACCTTGGAATTGCGCTGGTAGTTAACCATAGCCTGACGCTCTACAGGCAGGGCGTCCAATGCTTGCTGATGATAACCGTGCTGGCGAAACCAGTCTTGGGCGCGAGTGGTAAGGACAAACAACTTTTGAATACCTTGCTGCTGGGCAGCGCGCTCGGCGTGATTGAGCAGGGCCTCGCCCTTACCCCGTTTCTGATAGTCGGGATGCACTGCCAACCCGGCCAATTCGGCCAGCCCATGGTCGGTGAAGGGATATAAGCCGAAACAGGCAATCACCGCACCGTCACGTTCCAACACAGTGAAATGGTCGATCTCCATTTCCAGACGTTCCCGAGAACGCCGCACCAGGATGCCTTGGGATTCCAAAGGCTCGATAAGTTCCAATATGCCGCCCACATCATCAATGTGGGCCAGACGGATGCCCTCATAGACATCGCTGCTCACCAAGGTGCCCACCCCGTCGCGGGTGAACAGTTCTTGTAACAGAGCCCCATCCACGTGACGATTGATCATGTGCGCCCGGCGTACCCCGTGTTGGCACACCTTCACTGCGCTGGCCAGGGGCTTGGCAATGGCATCAGCGGACAATTCCTTCAACCGTGCCTGGGCCTCTACCAAGGTGAGTTGGCGTATGAGTCCTCCGGTGGTATCGGCCACCCCGTCAACGTCTAATATGTAGATCAGCTTATCGGCGCCCAGGGCAATAGCGGTCGCCGTGGCTACATCTTCGGCACTGAGATTGAACACCTCACCGGTGGGGGAATAACCCAGAGGTGACAGCAGCACCAGGGCGCCATCTTCCAACTGGCGTTGAATATTCGCGTGGTCGATGCGCCGTACTTCACCGGTATGTTGGTAGTCCACCCCTTCACGCACACCCAGGGGGCGGGCGACCACAAAGTTTCCCGACGCCACCCGTATGTGTGCACCGGCAGTGGGAGAATTAGCCATGCCCATGGACAACAGGGCCTCGATCTCGACCCGCACGCTACCGGCGGCATCCTTAACGCAGACCAGGGCTGCATCATCGGTGATGCGCAGATCATTAACATAGCGCATGGCGGCGCCACGCTCATTGAGCCGCTGCTCGATTTGGGGGCGGGCGCCATGGACCAGCACCAAACGCACACCGAGGCTGTTGAGTAATACGACGTCATGCACCAGGGCGGGAAACTGGGCATCGCAGATGACCTCACCACCAAAGGCGATGACAAAGGTGCGATTACGGAACGCATTGATATAGGGCGCTGCATTTCGAAACCATTGAATGAAGGCGGCGTCCCCTGCCTGGGGAACACTGGCGCCGTCGTTAGGATTATCCACTGATTTAAGATTCATAGCTCTACGATTCTACCGGAAAATGGAGCCCCAACGCATTACATTAAAGGCAAAAATATTGTAAGCAGGGTGGGCATTCATACCCACGTAACATAATCTGGAGCAAGTGGCGGGCACAAGTGTCCACCCTACAACTGGGTTTAACTCAAAATTTATCCACACTAATCTGCGTAGACCCCATCATTAAAAGTGCCCTGCTGTTAATTTCTTCCACCCCACAACCCGAGCGGCGAGTATATTCTTGAAGTAGTGTAAATAGCCTAAGCATAGCGTTTTCACCCTCCTCGGTTTAGACTATTAACCACCAACCAATTTATCCGTCTAAAATGGAATCTAGGAGACTCCAGCGAGTCCTGCACAGATTAGCAAACCATGAGCAACCAATCCCCAAATAAAAAAAAATCGTTTCTATCAAAACTCTTTCCAGGAGGGGGCACCAAGGATGTAGAAGACGAGATATTGGATGGCTCCCTATCCGGCCTCAGTGCCTACTCCACCATGGTCGGAGTAGACGGGTCCGTGGCCCCGGTGGATCATTCCCGACCACCCCCTTCTGAGCGAGACGAATATCTCCAAACCAAGTGGCACGTCAGCCTCACCGACCATATGGTACGCCACGTCAGCGGTGTTGAAGCCCTCGTAGACCTAGACGAAAGGGGCGTCATCATTGCCCGTGCGGTCAGTTCAGAATTCTTTGATAAACTCCCCGCTACCACCCAGTGCAAATTTCTGGAAGAAGGCGCCGAGGCCTATCAACGGGTCTTGGATGTACGTAATCCGAATTGGCGGGAAGTCGTGGCCAACCACCTAAAGACACAACAAGAAAAGTAGAACCACACGACCACCCAAGGCCAAGCCCTCACCCCGATATCTGCGGGCCAACGCCAAAACGGCACAACCACCATTCTTTGTCACAAAAACATAGGGCCCGACATAGAGCAGATCGGCTGCCTGGAGACAGCCTGATATCCACCACATCGAGCCCTATCTGCGTTCTTACCTCTGATTAGGAACTAACGCTTTTTCGCCTTTTTGGTTTTAGCGGCAGATCTCGCTCGGGAGACAGATTTCGCCGTGGTGGCGGCCCCCTCGTACATGGAGATACCCACACCAATCCACAGGAATATTAAACCAACAATAATTGGACTCCCAGCACTAGTCCCGCTCATATAGATAAATAAACCCGTCGAAACAGGAAGCCCCAACATCCAAACTAGAAAGCTATTATTTTTCATCATTTTGCTCCTTCTGCAGAGTTGTCTTTATGCACAGCGATTGGCACCGAGCCTCACACCAATACATCGTCATCCATTATGACACGGGTTCGCAAGACATGACTACGCCAAAAGCCTCCTCAAACATCATTCTGAGACACTCACACCTCTGGATGTTTGCACAGTCTTTCCCGGCACAATCCCTCAAGGGGACCAATTTGGCGACCCATGAGGGGAATACCAAGGTGTCTGTATATCATCGGCGTGTTTTGCGCTTATCCCAGCACTTGCAAAACTATTGTCCCAATATCAGTGCGCACTATCTTGCCAGCTTTGGCAAAAAGGACAGGTCGACAAGATATTTATCCGGATTATTCCTCTCAATAAACACGGTAATGTCTCTATCAGGGATATGATCCGTTGGATCAAACCATAAATTATTGCTTTTAAATACGTGTATTTCAGATGTGGCTGGATTTTGCCATTGCGCCAGTACGCGAAACGGAGATCTACGATTCACTCGTATATTCCTGTTAATTTCTACGCTCAAAAATTTCGCAGAAATGGGAGTGCCCTGTTTTCTTAAATATTCATTTTTTCGGTTTTTCAAAAAAGTAGTCAGCGCTATACCACCACCGACCAAAAAGAATACCCCACCTAGAATACCAACAATTAATGCCGCACCCCACAGAGAGAAGAGACCATTTATTTTGGCCTTTTGTGGATTTGATGGCAGATAAAAAACCTCAACACTCTCCCCCTTGGAATAACCTGGTGGGTTACTACTGGTTGATGACGTAAATTCAACAAGCGCTCCACTTTCGGTCTTAAACTGGACCACCGGCGCATAGGTCGTGGAGTCGCTTGACCTTGAACGTACAAGTTCCACCACTGATCCATTGGTCACTGCAGCAGATTCTAAAAAAGATTGGGTGTTCTGATACAAAAAATAGGCGCCGATCAACATACCCAAACCAATGGCAGAAAAAACATATTTTATGATTGATAGCGCATTCATTAACAGCTCCTTATTCTTTCTTTGATGCCCAGATGGCCAATTTATGTCTCATGGATTTTTGTGATATCTGGTCCTCGGGGATGGGGTGTATCAACTTATCATGGACAAGTAGACGATAAATATATTCGATTTTTTCATGCGCCGAATCTGTGGGTTCAAACTCAACAGCGCCCCGTGCTTCACCGTATTTCACACCCTCCACAATGGCTTTTTTTACCCATTCTTTTTCATTTTTTAACTTTTTCATAGCGACCTCGGCAAAAGAGCACGAGAAATTCAACAATCCCCATGGCCTCAATTCCATTACCTAAGGGAAAACAGACTTCACCAGGATATACAACAAACTTCCGGTTTGCCTTGATAAGCTCACAGGCACGATCTAAATCCTTTAGACAAATAACTATAACACCATTTATCCGGATAAATGGCTGAGAATATTTCTCGATAACAGCTTGCAGCACCGATAGCAAAAATCAGAACACGAGAAGAGGCACTCTTTGTTGGTTGAGTACATGCGTTTGTTATGTATTTTTTGCTAATTTTAGAATGAAATAACCAACAACCCCAGATAAGAATGACCCTATAAGTATTGCCAGCTTATCTGTGTATTGAAAAACACTATCATCTTCAAAAGCCAATGATGCTATAAATAAACTCATAGTAAAGCCAATACCAGTAAGTACTGACACCCCATAAAGGTGCAGCCAATTACTGCATTTTGGAAGTTTTGCTATCTTAAGTTTTATTGCAATCCAACTAAATCCGAAAACACCAACTTGCTTACCAATAAATAATCCGAGCATAATGCCTAGAGGCACGGAACCAGACATTTGACTAAAAGATATTTCAGTGAAGTTTACACCTGCATTTACGAAAGCAAATAATGGGAGGATGAAAAATGCAACCCAAAAATGGAGATTATGCTCGATCTCTTTGAGGGGTGAAATTAGTTGTTTATTTTCATCTTTTGCATTCAATGGAATTGTAAATGCCAATGCTACCCCTGCTAATGTCGCATGGACTCCAGATTTAAGAACACTTATCCACAGTATGGTACCGATAATAAAATAGGCCGCTTTTTTTGAAACGCCAAATAAATTAAGAATGATTAAAACAACCAAAGAAATCATTGCAATAACAATAGATAATGTGGATAACTCCGTTGTATAAAAAATAGCGATAATTACTATTGCTCCTAAATCGTCGATAATGGCCAAGGCCATTAAAAATATTTTAAGTGAGACTGGAACTCTCTTACCCAACAAAGAAAGAATGCCTAATGCAAAAGCAATATCGGTTGCTGTAGGTATTGCCCATCCATTCTCAGCGATTGGATTATTTTGATTGAATATCAGATAGATTCCTGCCGGAACAACCATTCCACCAATAGCGGCCATACCAGGTAGTGCGATTTGGCTTAAAGTTGATAGATTCCCTTCAAGTATTTCTCTCTTTACTTCCAACCCGATTAATAAAAAGAAAATAACCATCAGGCCATCGTTGACCCAATGATAAAGTGATTTATCAAGATGTAATGCACCCACTCTTATTTCTACCGGTATATGTAAAAATGATGTATAGAGTGATGACATCGCAGTATTGCTTAAGATAAGCGCAAAAATAGTTGCAAATATCAACAAGATTCCACTTGCAGATTCTTTCTTTATAAATTCTTCAATTATTTTCATTTAAACCCTGATATATCCATGAATCCTGAGTAGGCTACACCTGAAAGCAAAGCCATTTCACGATGCCACGTTGCCAGATCGTTTTTATTAAGCTTGCTTAGATTATCATGCCCACACGCACGAGACATCACTTGCATTAGCTCTACAGAAGCATTTAAAAAATTACGTAACTGGATAGATGATTTCTCAATATTCAACTTTTGGCGTAAGTCTTCTTTTTGCGTGGCAATTCCTGCTGGGCAGTTATTTGTATTGCACATTCTTGCTGCAACACAACCAATTGCCTGCATAGCGCTACTTGATATTGCGATGCCGTCTGCACCAAGTGCCAGGGCCTTAACAAAATCAATGGGCACCCGTAAACCACCAGTAATGATGAGCGTCACACGACCACTAGCACCTTGTTTGTCAAGATAATGACGTGCTCGCGCAAGCGCCGGTATAGTCGGTACACTAATGTGATTTCTGAACATTTCTGGTGCGGCGCCTGTACCACCACCGCGGCCATCCAATATTATGTAATCGGCGCTGGAATCCAGCGCAAATTGAATGTCTTTTTCGATATGGTTTGCGCTGAGCTTAAAACCAATAGGGATGCCACCTGTAATTTCTCTAACGTGGTCAGCAAAGTCTTTAAATTCTGAAACAGAGGAGAGATCCTTGAATGTGGGTGGTGATATTGCAGGCTGGCCTTCAGGTATGCCTCTTACCAGCGATATTTTACCTTTATTTTTATTCCCAGGCAGGTGCCCTCCTGTTCCCGTTTTTGCTCCTTGACCACCTTTAAAGTGGAAGGCCTGTACTTTGCTTAATAGCTCCTCTTTGTAGCCAAAACCAGCGCTGGCATATTCATAAAAATATCGAGTGTTCGCTTCTTGCTCTTCAGGCAACATCCCACCTTCACCGGAACAAATACCAGTGCCTGCCAGTTCCGCGCCCTTGGCTAATGATATTTTAGCCTCTTCAGACAAAGCGCCAAAACTCATATCAGATACAAATAGCGGTATCTTCAGATTCAAGGGCAATTTAGCTTCTGGACCAATAATAAGTTCTGTGCCAACACTGTCGTTTTCCATCAAGGGCTTAGTTGCCATTTGGGCGACCATAATTTGCAGGTCATCCCAATACGGCAACTCATAGCGAGGAATGCCCATAGAAGTCATTTGGCCATGATGTCCAAATTTGGATAACCCTTCTCTAGCAAGCCGATGAATAAATTCTACTGTAGGTTCTTCGGGTGTTGGCTTGGCCGTTGGCATCTCTGAAAGTTTTTGTTTTAGCCCCGGACCTTCTTGGCCAACGTCATCTTTACTGAATTGTTTGTGTGTACCATCACAATAAGGAGCATTCCCCGTATGCTTGCACGCGCACAAATAGGCTTCGTCATCATCATTATCAGAAACAATGACTCTTGGAGTGAAGGGTGTGCCCACATGTGAGCCATCACAAAAAGGTTGACTCTTTGATTTCCCACAGGTACAGAAATGATACTCCTGGCCTTTTGAAAGACTCACCTTAACTGGCTTGTTGTCTGCAATAATCGGATTATTCATGTTTGCCTTTTTGCTACGATAGGGGCGAAAGAACCAAAAGAGTCGGACTCAATTGAAACGGGTACTCCTAAGACTAACCCCCGCATTCTCGAAAGGCAACGCTACGATGGTCGCCATTCTTGTGCCCAGACCTGCTTCAAACGCGATACCGTGCTGGCGGACAAACTTTCTGCATCCGGACCCACCAATACTTTCAAGGCTTCACTCATCTCGCCACTTGAGACGCCCTTCAGATACCTCTGGGGCAATACCGTTTCCAGCGGCTTCGTCTTGCGTACATACGGCGGCACCAGAGCCGATCGGAACGTCACCGGCTCGCCGGTCTTCGCCCGAACCTTCGGAATCTCGACCGTCACTGGACCCAGCCCCATCTGCAGTTTGCGGACCGGCAGATAGCCGTGCGCACCACACCCGCCTTGTCGTCTTCTGTCCGTCGGTCTGAATGCGCAGTCAACAGTTCCTGTAACTTACACCCTCCACTGCCTGGTAGATCAGCTGCTCCGCACTCGCCCTCAGCAACTCCGTCAGTGGATCAGAAATTATATCTCGACCTTGAAACTCTAAAACGTTACTCTTGTTCATGGTGGCGTATCTCCTTTGGTTGTTTTGATGTGTCGCAACAACAAACCAACCAGAAACACCGTTTTTTTCAACTCTTCAAACACCAGATTTGACAATAACTCGTTGCAAGGCGGTCTCATGAAAAAGATATTAATTACTTGTCTTGTTCTAATATTCGCTTCAATAACTGTTCTGGCCAAAGATGCAATCAACAAGAAAGAAACACCGCAGTTCTTATATGTCCTAAGTGCCAAGGCTGGGTCGTTCGAGGAAAAAACCTTAACTTTAAAAGATGTCCCACTCGTTATCTATTTCTCTGACAGGCCAGCTAGAATAGCTGGGCATATGAGTTTAAAGGAATTCGTGAAAATGTGGGGGAAAGGGAAAGACAGTTTCAAGAAGAATCCTCCGAATGCAACATTGTCTATATTCAATGAAAAGGGGGGCAAAGATGTAGTAATTGAAATTAGTGCTCCACAAATCAAGGATGACGTTTTGTCTTTCAGTGCTAGGTTGCTTGAGGGAAAAGCTTCTCAGTCATTTGGAGCAGTATCCTTATTCATCGATAATAGTGATTATAAACAAAGAAAAACCCCAGGGGTTTATTAAATCTGTCCCGAATAGCACTTACCTTAAGCTTTTTTGGGTGTCCATTTTTCCGAACCTCCTCTCTCGCAATTTGCCGTGATTGGGTGAGCAAAGGATACTGCTTAGGCCGTCGTTTAACAGCTCTTCAGAAATAGGGTCTACCATCGTATATTAGTAGGTGACCCCTATTGCTCCCTTTGCTTTTGCTCCTCATTTTTTAGCTTTCAAAGTTGGCGGGGCTTTTGCGGTTTTTTTGCAAAAGCCCCGACAGGTTTGAAAGTCCACTGGATGCGTTAGGGCATATTTCCACTTGACTAAATTGCATTATGCAACCATACGTAATTGATGGAGAACTTTACTATGCCTGCTTTGACCATAAA
>DRJZ01000093.1 GCA_011052015.1 Acidiferrobacteraceae bacterium
CCAACCAAGAAGGATTAAGCGAAAATGCTTAGATCACAGGTCCTGAGGGGCCTTTTTTATTGTGCGTTAAGGACATACTTGCACAAAAAATAACCACTTGTAAACCATACGAATCCTTTCGGGTTGACAGCGGTGTGGAAGCCATTAGACTGCGCACCATTGTCCGCCATCCATGGGCGGTTCAATCCCAATTGATCAAAATTGTTCCTGAGACAATAGCGCGATTCGGGACGATTTTTAGCGCTGCGCAACACCTGGCATGAGGAGAAGAAGTTTGAGCCTTTCTCAAGATCGCTTGTTTACAGGCAGGTTTTTAAGCATCCGTCACGACTGGTCCGCAGAGGAAGTGGCTCGATTATTTCGGCTGCCGTTTAATGATCTTTTGTATTGCGCCCAGGGGGTACATCGCCACTATTTTGATGCCAACGCCATTCAACTCAGTACGCTCATTAATATCAAGACCGGTGCCTGTCCCGAAGATTGTGCCTACTGTCCCCAGAGTGCGCGACACGATACCGAATTAGAAGCTGAGGCCTTGATGGAAGTGGAGGCAGTGCTGGAGCGAGCGCGTCAGGCCAAGGCCAATGGCGCGAGCCGGTTCTGCATGGGAGCGGCCTGGCGCGGCCCTAAAGACCGTGACTTGCAGCCGGTGCTGGAAATGATTTCCGGGGTCAAGACCCTGGGGCTGGAGACCTGCGCCACCCTGGGGATGATCAAGCCCGAACAGGCCGTTGCCCTGCGTGATGCGGGCCTGGACTACTACAACCACAATCTGGACACCTCGGAAGACTACTACAAGGAAATTATTAGCACCCGCCGTTATCAGGATCGGCTCGATACCCTGGCCCATGTGCGCGATGCGGGGATGAAGCTGTGTTGTGGTGGCATCATCGGTATGGGAGAAGACGACCATGATCGGGTGGAGTTGTTGCGCACCCTGGCCAACTTGCCCAGCCACCCCGAGAGTGTGCCCGTCAATTTGCTGGTACCGGTGTCGGGCACACCCTTGGCGGAGCAGGAGCCCCCCCTAGACCCTGTGGACCCGTTTGAATTTGTACGCACCATTGCGGTGGCGCGGTTGCTTATGCCCGCCTCCTACGTGCGCCTGTCGGCGGGGCGGGAACAAATGAGTGATGAATTGCAGGCCCTGTGCTTTCAAGCCGGGGCCAATTCCGTTTTTTATGGTGAGCAATTGCTCACCACCCTCAATCCACAGAGCGAACGAGACCGGACCTTGTTTGAACGCTTGGGATTGCGACCCGAACAGGCCGATGATGTGGCGCGTCCCGAGACCGGGAAAGCGGCTATTAATCGTTAATTCCTTCTCCCGGAGGGAGAGGGTATCAATAGAAGTACCTTTCAGGTAATGACCACCCACTTCGATTTCCCCAAGGCCTTGCTTGAACGCGAGTCCCGGCAACTCTATCGCCGCCGCCGGGTGCTGGAGACCGCTCAGGGAGCCGAGGTTGTGGTGGACGGTCATGCGTGCGTGGCCTTTTGCAGTAATGACTATCTGGGTTTGGCCAATCATCCCCAGGTGGTCACGGCGTTCCAGAATACGGCCAATCAGTATGGCGTGGGCGCGGGGGCCTCGCACCTCATCAGTGGCCATATGAGTCCGCACCATGCCCTGGAAGAGGAGCTGGCCGACTTTGTGGGCACCGAACGGGCGTTGCTGTTCTCCACCGGTTACATGGCCAACTTGGGTGTGATCAATGCCGTAGTGGGCCGCGGTGATGAGATTTTTGCCGACAAACTCAATCATGCATCTTTATTAGATGGCGCCCTGTTGTCAGCGGCAAGGTTGTGGCGTTACCCCCACGGCGATATGGACGCCCTTGAGCGGTTGTTGTCCCGACCCCTGGGTGGGCGTCGGCTGCTGTGCAGTGATGGGGTGTTCAGTATGGACGGCGATCTTGCGCCGATTGATGTCTTGGCAACCCTGGCCGCAAAGAATAAAGCACGCCTCCTGATCGATGATGCCCATGGGTTCGGAGTATTGGGGGAACAGGGCCGGGGCAGTCTGGAACAGCTAGGTCTAAGCCAGGGTCCTCCGCTGATCCTGATGGCGACTCTGGGCAAGGCGCTGGGTTGCTTTGGGGCCTTTGTGGCCGCAGAAGAGGCCTTGATCGAAACCCTGATCCAATTGGCCCGGACTTATGTCTATACCACGGCGCTGCCACCGGCAGTGGCCGAGGCCGCCCGTGCGAGCCTTCGGCTGGTGCGTCAGGATGCCGCCCGCCGCGAACAACTTTGGGTGTTAGTGCAGCGCTTTCGTCACGGTAGCGCCGAACTCGGTCTCAATGTGACACCATCCACCACACCTATTCAGCCGTTGGTATTAGGCGATTCCCAGCGGGTCCTGGATGCCAGTGCGGCCTTAGAGCAAAGGGGCTTTTTCGTTACCGCCATCCGACCTCCCACGGTGCCGGTGGGCAGCGCTCGTTTGCGGATTACCTTGTCTGCGGTCCACACACCGGAGCAGGTGGACCGGCTGCTTGAGGCCCTGGCCGAGGTGTGTGGTCATGGCTAAGGTGGCGGCTTGCGCCGTAAAACCGTTTGGGCTTGATGGATCCAATGGCGAACAGCCCCCGGTGCTAATGGTCCATGGCTGGGGGCTGCATGGCGGTGTGTTTGATGGTGTACGTGAAAGTTTGGGCCCGCAGTGCCGTATATTCGCGCCGGATCTTCCGGGTTATGCCGGCAACCCTGCGCAACTGAAACCCTATGATCTGGACGGACTCAGTGAATATCTGGCTGGGGCCTGGACCCAACCCGCTGTCTGGATAGGCTGGTCGCTGGGTGGTTTGGTGGCCATGTCTGTGGCCCTAACGTGGCCGCAACGGGTGCGTGCCTTGGTCCTGGTGGGTACCAACCCCTGTTTTGTCTGTAGACCCGACTGGTCCACGGCCATGGAGCAAACCACGCTCGACAGTTTTGGCACCGATTTGGTTGGGGATTTTGATGGTACTTTATCGCGGTTTTTGAGTCTGCAAACAGGTGCTCACGAAGAGGGACGTTATCAGTTGAGGCAGTTGCGTCAACAACTGTCGCGCCGGGCCACGCCTCACATGCAGGCATTACAGGGGGGGCTGGAGATCCTCGGTGACACCGATCTTCGTCATCGGTTGGAAGAAATCTCCATGCCAGTGGTGGTGATCCAGGGTGAACGAGATCGTCTGGTGCCTTCCCAGGCTGCCGAGTATCTGGTGTCGAGTCTGCCTGATGCGGTCTTGACCCTGATCTCCGGTGCGGGTCATGCCCCGTTTCTTTCTCACCCACAGATTTTCATGGACACGTTGATGAGATTTTTAACCAAACAAGGTCTTTCGGTAGGGGTATGTTAGTGGATGCGTTGGCCAATATAGAAAAGGCTCAGGCCAGGCGCGCCTTTTCCCAGGCCGCTTCGCGCTACGACGATGTCGCGGTCCTGCATCAGGAGATCGGTCGGCGCATGCTGGAGCGCCTTGATGAGATTAAATTGCGTCCCCAACAGATTGTGGATGCGGGGTGTGGCACGGGCTATTGTCTGCCGGGCTTGGGGCAGCGCTATGATCGTGCCCCCATCGTCGCCATGGATTTTGCCCTGCCCATGTTGGGTCAGGCCGCCCGCCACCGGAATCGGCGCTCGAAGATCCAACTGTTGGCAGGCGATCTCGAGGCGATGCCTATCGCCGATAATAGTGTTGACCTTTTGTTTTCTAACCTTGCCCTGCAATGGTGCCGGCCAGACAGGGTCTTTGCACAATTCTCGCGGGTGTTAAAACCAGGGGGCCTTCTGCTGTTTACCACCTTTGGTCCAGATACCTTGATAGAGCTTCGCAATGCCTGGAGGCAAGTGGACGACGGTCTCCATGTACACGGGTTCGCCGATATGCACGATTTGGGGGACATGCTCCTCAGGGCGGGGTTTTCGGACCCGGTTATGGACGTGGAGCACCACACCCTGACTTATGCTGCAGTGAATGGGCTGCTACAGGATCTTAAGACGATGGGTGCCCATAACGCCTTGGCATCAAGACAACGGGGACTTACCGGTAAGACCCAGTTCACCCGTTTTCGTGCCGCCTATGAGGCCCTGCGGGATGAAGATGGCCGCATACCCGCCAGTTATGAGGTGGTCTATGGTCATGCCTGGGTGCCACAGCATCCGACCGATTCGACAGGGGTGTGTGTTTCGGTTTCAGTGCCTGAACAAGGTTGATGCGTCAGGGAATCTTTATCACGGGTACGGATACCGGGGTGGGCAAGACCCAAGTGGCCGGGGCGTTGTTACATCTACTTAACGCCAAAGGGACTTTAGCGGTGGGTATGAAGCCAGTGGCCTGTGGTTGCCGCGCTACCGATCAGGGTCTGCGCCATGCAGATGGTGAGCTATTGCAGCAATGCAGTGTCCCCAGGCCGTCTTATGAGGATGTTAATCCTTACCCCTTTGCCGAGCCGGTGGCGCCACACATTGCCGCAGCGTCCAGTGGGGTCGAGATCAATCTGCAACGAATCGATCATCACTGGCTCAGACTGGTGGCCCAATCTGAATGGGTCATTGTAGAGGGTGTAGGCGGCTGGCGGGTGCCCCTGGGCGTCCGTTGGGATGTGGCCGATCTGGCACAGCACTTTGGCTATCCGGTAGTCATGGTGGTGGGCATGGATCTGGGGTGTCTCAACCAAGCCTTGCTAACCGCCCAGGCGATAGTGGATTCGGGTTGCAAATTGGCAGGATGGGTGGCCAATCAGATCAATCCCCACATGTTGCGGTTTGATGATAACCTGCTGGCACTGAGACGGCGTGTCGAAGCCCCCCTGGTAGGGGTTATCCCCTTTATGGTGGAGCCGGACGTATCCACAATAGCCCCACATTTACAAATAGAAATCATTTCCGATATTGCTATGTAATTAGATTTTGAGAGCTGTAGGGTGAATTATGTTCTGCGCCGAAATACCCGGTTGAAGTGCCTCCCTGCATGTGGTAGTTTGCGCTCCGATTTTCGGCTCGGTTAACATGAGTTAAGGAAATCCATCCAACAGGTATGGTATGTCAGCGCGGCGTGTCCTGGTCGGGCTAAGAGAGTCATCATCATACAAGAATCAATCAGGAACGGGTCCGTGCCCGCTGGCGGAATACCTGGCAGAGTGATGCTGAGCGGTTCCAGCGAGTTCCTGGGAATAACGTAATGCGTCCTACGGGAGAAAAGCATGTCCATCAATCCTCTTAAGTCCCTTCGCGGTGTGGTTGTACGTGTATCCGCGGGAATGAGTCTGTTGCTGGTTAGCGGGTTAGTCCGTGCCGACTATGCGCTCAATTTCCAGAGACCGGTCACAGAGATTGGTAGAGATCTTTACGGTCTGCATATGATGATCGTCTGGATTATCACCGTTATTTTTGTGGGTGTGTTCAGCGTGATGTTCTATTCGGTGTTCAAACATCGTAAGAGCCGTGGGCATAAGGCCGCGACCTTCCATGAAAGCACGACTATGGAGGTAGTGTGGACCATCATTCCCTTTGTTATATTGCTGGCTATGGCCATTCCCTCCACCGCTACGCTGATCAAAATGGACGATGTCAGTGGTTCCGAGATGACGGTGAAGATTACCGGCTATCAGTGGAAGTGGAAATACGATTACTTAGACCATGACGTCAGCTTTATGAGTACCTTGTCCACACCGCAGGAACAGATAAATAACGAGGCCGAAAAGGGTGAGAACTATCTACTTGAGGTGGACAATGAGGTGGTTTTGCCGGTGGGCAAAAAGATTCGTTTCCTGCTCACCGCTGCCGATGTAATCCACGCCTGGTGGGTGCCGCAGTTGGCGGTCAAGAAGGACGCCATTCCGGGTTTTATTAACGAGATGTGGACCAAGATCGACGAGCCCGGTACCTACCGCGGCCAATGCGCTGAGCTTTGTGGTAAGGACCACGGTTTCATGCCCATTGTGGTCAAGGCCGTGAGCGAAGAGGATTTCAACACCTGGGTTAATGAACAAAAGGCCACCCAGATTGCCGCTGTTGCCGCTGCCGGCAAGACCTGGAGCAAGGACGAACTTATGCGCAAGGGTGAAAAGGTCTACGCTCAGTGTAGCGCCTGTCACGGCGCCACTGGACAAGGTGTCCCCGGCGTATTCCCGGGTCTTGCAGGCAGCAAGATCGCCACCGGTCCTGTGGCCGATCATCTACAAATTGTCATGGGCGGTAAGCCTAACACCGCCATGCAGGCCTATACCGCACAGCTTAATGATGTGGATATCGCAGCCGTTGTCACCTATGAACGTAACGCCTTCGGCAATGATACAGGTGATGTGGTACAACCTGCCGACGTCAAGGCCCTTCGCTAAGCCGCGTACGGGTATCTAGAGGAGAATAGAAGATATGTCTACAGATCATCATGAAGAACACCCCAAAGGGCTGTCTCGCTGGTTGTTTACAACCAACCATAAAGACATTGGTACCTTGTACCTGTGGTTCTGTTTCATCATGGCGGTGGTGGGGGGCATCATGTCGTTGGTCATCCGCAGCGAACTCTGGCAGCCTGGCATGCAGATTGTTGAGCCAAGGTTTTTTAACCAGATGACTACCCTGCACGGTCTGATCATGGTGTTCGGTTTTGTCATGCCGGCCTTCGTGGGGTTGGCCAACTGGCAGTTGCCGATGATGATCGGTGCCCCGGATATGGCCCTGCCGCGCATGAACAACTGGAGTTTCTGGTTGTTACCACCGGCTGCCACCCTGCTGGTGTTGTCCCTGTTTGCCCCAGGTGGTGCGCCGGGTGCGGGCTGGACTCTGTATCCGCCTCTGACTGTACATGAAGGTATGGGCATGGACTTCACCATCTTGTCCGTGCATATGTTGGGTATTTCGTCCATTCTGGGTTCTATCAACATTATTGCCACGATCTTGAATATGCGCGCACCGGGTATGACCCTGATGAAGATGCCCATGTTTGCGTGGAGTTGGTTGATTACCGCCTTCCTGCTGCTGGCGACGATCCCGGTACTGGCCGGCGCGGTGACCATGTTGCTGACTGACCGACATTTTGGCACGTCTTTCTTCGATGCCGCCGGTGGCGGTGACCCGGTCCTGTTCCAGCACATATTCTGGTTCTTCGGTCACCCCGAGGTGTATATCCTGGTGCTACCGGCCTTTGGTGTGTTCTCTCAGATCATTCCGACCTTTGCCCGCAAGCCCCTGTTTGGCTATACCTCCATGGTGTTCGCCACCGCGACCATCGCGTTTCTGTCGTTTATAGTATGGGCTCACCATATGTATACCGTGGGTATGCCCATGACCGGTGAACTCTTCTTTATGTACGCCACTATGCTCATCGCCGTACCGACGGGGGTGAAGGTGTTCAATTGGGTGGCCACCATGTGGCGGGGTTCCATGACTTTCGAGACTCCCATGTTATGGGCTATCGGTGGCGTATTTACGTTTACCATGGGGGGTATCACGGGCCTGATGTTGTCCATTACTCCGGTTGATTTCCAGTACCACGACACTTATTTCATTGTGGCTCATTTCCACTACACGATTATTGGTGGGTCGGTGTTGGCTATCTTCGCCGCCATTTATTACTGGCTGCCCAAGTGGACTGGCCACATGTTCAGCGAACCACTGGGCAAGCTGCATTTCTGGTTGACCTTAATCAGTTTCAACCTGACCTTCTTTCCGCAGCACTTTCTGGGCCTGGCCGGTATGCCACGGCGTATCCCGGATTATGCCCTACAGTTCACGGGGTTCAATGAGGTGTCGACCATTGGCGCCTTTATGGTCATTTTCGCTCAGTTGATTTTCTTCTACCTGGTGATCAAGTGCATTCGTGGTGGTGAGAAGGCCGCTGATCAGGTGTGGGAAGGAGCCGAAGGCCTGGAATGGGCGGTGCCATCTCCGGCGCCTTACCATACCTTTGCGACACCTCCGCAGGTGAGGTAGGCATTCATGCAAGTGGGTGGTGATCTCATGGCAAGCAGCAACAACCAGCTTAATGGGGAAAGAAGCAGATCGGGTGTCCGTCTGACGGTGTTGATACTTGGAATTGTGGCCCTCGGTTTTTTTGCTTCGGCCTTCTTGTTGCTGGCGATTAAATAGGTTGGATGAAGGCTTAAACCGTGGATATTGTAGGGGCTAACCAAAGGACCTTGCGCAAATTGTTGCTTGTGGCAGTGGCCATGTTTGGTTTTGGTTACGTTTTGGTGCCGCTCTATGATGTGTTTTGCGACGTTACCGGGATCAGGTTTAATACCCAGGCTAAACAGGAGAACACTGCTGCCGCGCAGGGCTTAGTGGTGGATAAGACCCGTTGGGTTACGGTGGAATTTACCGGCAATGCGATGCAGGGGTTGCCCTGGGAGTTTTATGCCCTGAAAAAGAAGGTGCGGCTCCACCCAGGTCAGACCACGGTGGTCAAATATTTTGCCCGCAATCGTGCAGATGAGGCCATTGTAGGTCAGGCCGTACCCAGCGTGGCGCCGCCCAGGGCGACGAAGCACCTTAAGAAGGCTGAATGCTTTTGTTTTACCCAACAGAGACTGGCCGCTGGTGAGTCCAAAGAGATGGTAGTTCAATTTGTAATTGACCCCGCCTTGCCTAAGGAGGTCGACATCATCACGCTGTCCTACGCGTTCTTTAATGCTGATCGGGTGTCGGCGAACAAATATGGGGGTTCGGCAGCGCCCGAATCCCATGAGCATCATGGCAGCCACAAGAAAGTGACTACAAACATTAACGGATAGAATTGTTTTACATATAATTTTAAGGGGATACTGATTATGTCCGGAGCACAAGGTAGCTACTATCTACCCAATCCCAGCCCTTACCCACTGATCACGTCAATGGGCCTGTTTATTCTGGCGCTGGGGTTTGTCTTTTTTCTGAACGATGTTGCCGCAGGACCCTGGGCCATGCTGGTCGGCGCGTTGGTGGTTGTGTATATGGTGTTTCGTTGGTTTGGTACCGTCATCAGCGAAAGTGAGTCCAATGTCTATGACCAACAAGTGGATAGATCCTTCCGTATGGGTATGGCTTGGTTCATCCTCTCCGAAGTCATGTTTTTTGCCGTCTTTTTTGGCGCCCTGTTCTATGTCAGACAATTCTCCGTCGAATGGCTCGCTGGCACTGAATTGCTGTGGCCAGGTTATGAAGGTGGTTGGCCCACCGCAGGTCCAGCGGGTGCCGAGTTGATTGCACCGGATACCCCGATAGCAAGCGGCGCCAACCAGTTCTCCCCCATGGGCGCCTGGGGTATTCCTGCCATTAATACCCTGCTGCTCCTGTCTTCAGGTGTAACCCTGACCATCGCTCACTGGGGCTTGCGCAAGGGCAACCGTGGCCAGCTCATTACCTGGTTGGCCCTGACGGTTATTCTGGGTGTGGCCTTTCTGGGTTTTCAGGCTTTTGAGTATGCCCATGCCTATAGCGAGTTGGGCCTGACCCTGAAGGCCGGTGTTTATGGGGCAACCTTCTTTATGTTGACAGGCTTTCATGGCTTTCATGTGACCATGGGTGTCATCATGCTGGCGGTGATTCTGGTCCGTTGCCTCAAAGGGCATTTTACCGCCGATCACCATTTTGCATTTGAGGGTGTCGCTTGGTATTGGCACTTTGTGGATGTGGTGTGGTTGGGCCTGTTTGTCTTTGTTTATTGGCTATAAACGATTTATCTATTCACAAAAAAGGCGCTGCTCTGAAGCAGCGCCTTTTTTGCTTAGACAGTCTGAAATATCATTAGGGTGCTAATAGAAGTGCCCTACAGAGAGAAAGTGTAATTCAGCCCGGCAGGCTAAAAACGGTGGGTGGGGATGATGCCGAAATAAAAGCCCGCCATGAGCAACAGAAACAGCGCCATGGACAGTGCGATACGTACGGTCAGCGCCTTGACCATCCTGTCGTCCTGACCCTTAGATTTGAACATATACATCAGGCCGGAGAACAGGCTGCCGACAATCAGCAGCAGCATGACGATGATGATGGTTTTAATAATGGCTGGATTGGTTATCATGGCGTGATCCCGGATCTGGAGTGTGATGAGCATTATAGCCAAAAGGCTGTTTTAGCTCTAAGGAAATACCCTCTGCGAGGCCAATGAGTTGATAATAGTACCCCGGCGAATCAGGTTGCTTCCGCTATTGTTGGCGGTGTTTCTAGGTGCTGTGTTTGTTGGTCTGGGAGTCTGGCAACTCCAGCGGGCCGAACAGAAGGAACAGTTACAGAATCGCTATGCGGATCGGCGGTCGGCACCGGCATTACGCATTGGCCCCGAGTCCATTGGTATTGAAGATCTGGATTTCCGCAAGGTTAGGATGCGCGGATACTTCGAGGTCCGCAATCAGTTTTACTTGTCGAATAAATTGCATGAACACCGTTTAGGCTATCATGTAGTTGCACCTTTTCGTTTTCAAGGCAGCAATGCTGCGGTGTTGGTCAATCTCGGTTGGGTGCCGCATCGGTCAGCAGACCCTAATGAGTTGCCGCCGGTGGTTATACCCCAGGCCCAAATGGAATTGACCGGCAGTGTGTACAGGCCAATACGTAACCGGTTTGTGGAGACAGAACCTAGAGTCCGGCAGGAGACGTGGCCGTTGTTGTGGCCACAGATGAACATTCAATATTTCGCCGAGCGGGTGTCTTATCAGGTGCTTCCCTTTATCGTGTTGCTGGATCCGAAACAATCATCAGTGGGTTTTGTGCGCGAATGGCCACGACCGCAGCTTCGCCCGGAAAGAAACCTCGGCTATGCGTTTCAATGGTTTGCCATGGCCCTGGCAGTGATGATCACTTATGTGGTGCTGGGTCTGCGCCGCCGACGGAAATTTTTACACTCTTAACTTGGGTAGACTAATGTCACGGATCAAATTACCAAATTTTATGTCTTCGCCGAAGTTTCAGATTATTGCTCTAATTATAATTTTTACCATCCCGGTGGTGGCGGCCAGGTATTTTATGCCTACTCGTTTTGTGAACATGGGTGAACTCGTGCAACCCGCACGGCCCATAGAAAATGTTGTGCTACAAGGGCTGGATAAGCAGGCTGTCGAATTTTCCAGTCTCAAATCCAAGTGGACCCTGATTTATATGGGCAACTCAGCTTGCGATGAGGATTGTTGGCAGAATCTCTACAAAATGCGTCAAGTGAGGTTGTCTCAGGGAAAACACATGCATCGTGTTCAGTATGCCTGGTTGCTGCTCGACCAGGCTGTTGATATTTTGGCATTAAAGGTGCGTTTGCAGGAACACCCCAAACTTCAGGTACTTCGAGGTGATGCGGCGACGGTAAAGGCCCTCACCAGACAGTTTGTGATAGAGCAAGGCGCCCCCGAAGATGGGCTGAATCGAATCTACATGATAGACCCTTTGGGTAATTTGATGATGAGTTATCCTGTAGACGCAGACCCCACCGGGATGCGGAAAGATCTTGAACGCCTGCTCAAGGTGTCCCAGATCGGCTGATCGTTATGGATACCGCACAAGCCAAACAGGCCGATTTTCTTGCCAATGTGCGGGAGTACTACGCGCTCACCAAACCTCGTGTGGTGGTGCTCATTTTGTTTACCACCGTGACGGGGATGTTTCTATCTGTTCCCGGTATGGTGCCATGGAAGATTTTGATTCTGGGTACCCTGGGGATTGGTCTTGGCGCTGCGTCAGGTGCCGCCTTTAATCAGATCATTGACCACGCCATTGACGCGGTGATGGCGCGTACCCGTGCCCGTCCCTTGCCCGCTGGCCACCTTACTGTCACCCAGGCCTTTGTGTTCTCCAGTATTCTGGCGGTGTTGTCTATGGTTATTCTCAGCCTGTGGGTCAATGTCTTGACTGCGGTTTTGACCTTTTGTTCTTTGATCGGCTATGCGTTGATTTATACCGTGTTCCTGAAGAAGATGACATCGCAAAATATTGTTATTGGTGGTGCAGCGGGTGCGGCGCCACCGGTATTGGGTTGGACCTCGGTGACCGGTGAGGCGACCGCTGACGCTCTGTTACTGTTCCTCATTATATTTATATGGACGCCGCCCCATTTTTGGGCCCTGGCCCTGTACCGGCACCAGGAGTATGCCCGTGCCGGAATCCCGATGTTGCCCGTGACTCACGGTAACGAATATACCCGTCTGCATATCCTGCTCTACACGATATTATTACTGGCAGTGACGATCATACCCTTTGCCACAAAAATGAGTGGCTATCTCTATTTAGTGGGGGCAATACTACTCAATACAGGCTTCTTGCTCTATGCCTGGAAATTGTATCGTCATTACTCCGACGCGGTCGCCCGCAAAACATTTTTCTTTTCTATCACCTATTTGAGTTTATTGTTCACATTATTGCTGGTTGATCACTATCGAGATTTCTTGTTTGTCTAGCCCTCGGTGGCTCCCGCCTATCAGCTGTGGGGCGGCGCTAGTCTATTTTGTCCTTGGGATAGGTGAGAATGGGGCTTTTACAACCTAGAATAGAAGCGTATCCTGGTTTCAGGCGGATTATCTTTATGGTTCAGCAATTACGTTCAATCTGCAAGTGGGTACGTCCGGTCTGGGGGATGGTGGCTACCTTAGGCCTGTTGACAGTAATTCAACCTGCTTCCGGCCAAGCCCTTTTGGCTGAATATTCAGCGGACGTTGCGGCTGCGCCACTGTTGCTGGCGCCCCAGAAAACTCATCTGGTCCAGCCCAACTGGGCGAGCCATCTGTCTTTCAGGGCTCAGGATGCCATTGGCGATCATGCCCTGGACCCTTTGGGTCTATCCGGTTATGCGATGGGCGGTGGTTTGGCCAAACGGTTGAGATTCGGGAGCTACTCGGTGGTTGGGGCCTTGGGATATGAGTTTCGGCAATCTTTTCTAGCTAAGGAGGCCTATAGCCAGCGCCACGCACTCACTTTGGGTCCGGCATTTTCCTTTACACCCAGGTCCACCACACATATCTACTATCGGGTTTCGCAAGCTCGCTATGTTGATGACTTGTTGGATTCTGAAATAGGGTTTGGCAATCAGGATAGTCATGGCGCGGGCCTGACTCAGACCTGGCATTTTTTGCAGCGGCGCGGCCGGCTGCAATTGGGTTATGAGATTGGGGCCAATGAGTACACGGACGAGAACCTGCATTCTGAAAGCCAGCGCCTCAATCTGAGTGGTAGGGTACCCCTGTTCTGGGGGATACGCGCGGATTTTGAGGCGGGCTATAGCCGTCATATCTACCCGGAGTATCTCGGTGCCGGCGACCAGGAGAGTTACCGCAAGCAGTTTAAGGCGGGTCTGAGCGGATCCTTTGGCGACAAGTTTGAGGCCGCCATCAGCTACCGCCGCGCAGATGAAGAAGCCGATGTGGATGCACTGTCCTACAGCCGAGAGGTTTGGGGTATCAACTTTCGTTACACCTATTGATCTTTCGTTCCGTGAGATCAGGGTTGCAGGGGCTTATTGAGAAGTGACGTGTGAGCACGCTAAGTCACTGAACCACCTAGACATCACTCTGCTAGCTGTTAAGATTTTGGTGGGCGTTCATCAAAGGTTTGAAGAAAGATATGGCAGAAAAATTTGATATTGTCGTGATTGGGAGCGGACCGGCTGGGCAGCGGGCTGCGGTGCAAGGCGCCAAGTTGGGCCGGCGGGTGGCCATTGTCGAGCGAGACAAACTCGGCGGCGGTTGTCTCCACACCGGGACCATTCCCAGTAAGACGCTCCGCGAGGCCATTTTATACCTGACCGGCTATCACCAACGGGCCTTCTACGGTCAAGGTTATCGGCTCAAGCCCAATGTGAACATGGCCGACCTCAAACAACGGCTTAATCAGGTGGTGGAGCATGAGACCGCTGTTATCAAACACCAACTTACACGCAATGGTATCCATATCGTCAATGGTGAGGCGCGATTTATCGATTCCCATACCGTGGCCATCGACGAGGAAGACGGTGAAATCCTGGAACTCAAGGCAGATCATTTTATTATTGCGGTGGGCTCCAGCCCCTTTCATCCGCCACTTGCCAAGGTAGATGGCAAGCACGTTCTCGACAGCGATCAACTCCTTGAGCTGGACGAGTTGCCCCATAGTATGACGGTATTAGGTGGCGGGATTATCGGCATTGAGTATGCGTCCATGCTCACCAACCTCGATATCGAGATCACGCTTATTGACGGTCGAGATTCTCTGCTCGGTTTCGTAGACAAGGAAATAGCGGATTCGATGACCTTTTATATGCGTAACAACGGTATTCGTCTGTTGTTGGGTGAAAGGTGCCGTGATGTGCAGCGTGTAGACGGTGGAGTGCTTGTCAATCTTGAGAGTGGCAAGCAAGTCAGGTCTGAATCACTCCTCTATGCCACGGGACGACAGAGCAACACCGCCAGGCTCAACCTGGATGCCGCCGGGCTTGATGCCAATAAGCGCGGCCTGATGAGGGTCAATGAGAACTATCAAACCAGCGCCAAGCATATCTATGCGGTGGGTGATGTGATCGGCTTTCCCGCGTTGGCCGCCACCAGCAACCACCAAGGCCGGGCAGCGGCCTATCACGCCTGCAAACATAAGGCGGTCCGCTATTCTGATTCCATGCCCTTTGGTATTTACGGCGTACCTGCAATCTCGATGATCGGAAAAACCGAAGAGGAGCTGACAAAAGAGGAGATTGCCTATGAGGTGGGGTCTGTCCAATTTCGTGAAACTGCCAGGGGACAAATACTGGGACTGGAAGATGGATTGATGAAATTATTATTTGCGGTAGATGACCACCGCTTGCTGGGTGTCCATATTATCGGTGAAGGGGCCACTGAGTTGGTCCATGTGGGTCAGGCAGTCATGGCCTTGAATGGAACCCTGGATTATTTTTTGCATACGGTATTTAACTACCCGACCCTAACGGGGGCAACATACAAGATTGCGGCGCTGGACGCCTACAATAAGTTGGAACGACTGGGCGCAGGGCCTAAGCCGTGCAGCGCCACAGGCTAAGGAAGCCTTTTAATTTGTGGCTCTTCGGAAAAATTTGTGGGTAGCTCTGAAGCCTAGCCCCCTCTACCTCCGGGAGCACCCCTAGGGCATAAAAGGGTTGGGGTGAGGGGGA
>DRJZ01000094.1 GCA_011052015.1 Acidiferrobacteraceae bacterium
GAAATTATTGGCGCAACACTGGCAGCCCGGGGTAGTGGATAAAATGCTCAAGCGGGCCGGTGCGGACATGTCCCGCCCCGAAGGTCTGGATTCCTCCCTGGGGATGTCCACGCAGGGTTATCGGTTGTCCGAGACCCAGGCCCAGGCCATTTTAGACCTGCGTCTGCATCGTCTCACCGGTCTGGAGCAGGAGAAAATTATCACTGAGTACGGTGACATTCTGACGCGTATCGACGAGTTGTTGGAAATTTTAGAAAATGATGATCGCTTGATGCAGATTATTCGTGACGAGATAAAGGATATTCGAGAACGCTATGGCGATGATCGTCGCACCGAGATTGTCCATGACGCGCAAGATTTGACCACCGAAGATCTTATTGCCGAAGAAGATCTGGTGGTGACCCTGTCGCGTTCGGGTTATGTGAAGGCCCAAGCTCTGGATGAGTACCGCGCCCAGCGTCGTGGTGGCAGGGGGAAATCCGCGACGCAAATGAAACAGGAAGATTTTGTCGATACCCTGTTTGTGGCCAATAGCCATGACACCATGCTGTGCTTTAGCAATCGCGGTAAGGTTTACTGGCTTAAAGTTTATCGGCTTCCTCAGGCAGGACGTGCAGCGCGGGGTCGGCCAATCATCAACTTGTTGCCCTTGGAAGAGGGTGAAGTAGTGACAGCGGTGTTACCGGTGCGTGAATTTGAAGATGACAAGTATGTCTTTATGTGCGTTTCAGATGGAACGGTCAAGAAGACGGGTTTGGGTGAGTTTTCGAGACCCCGGGCCAGCGGGATCATTGCCGTCGATCTGCGCGATGGCAATCGCCTGATCAGCGTTGGGTTGACCGATGGTAGCAGGGACATTTTATTGTTCAGCGATGGCGGTAAGGTGATTCGCTTTCCTGAATCAGAGGTTCGTCCAATGGGCCGGTCTGCGCGTGGTGTTAGAGGTATAGCCTTAAAGGGAGATCAACAAGTTATTTCGATGATCATTGCCTCTTCGGCCAAACTGGGGTCCACCGCAGCGGTGTTAACGGCCACGGATAGAGGCTATGGCAAGCGCACAGAGTTGACGGACTATCCCGCCCATCGGCGCGGTGCACAGGGTGTCATTTCAATTCAAGTCAATGAGCGCAATGGTAAAGTGGTGGGGACAGAGCTTGTCGACAATGACAATGAGATCATGCTGATTACTACCGGGGGCACGTTGATACGCACCCGGGTCGAAGAGATATCCACCCAAGGCAGGAATACCCAAGGCGTTAAACTGATTGACCTAGGCGCTGCCGAAACCCTGGTCGGTATGGAAAAGATCCAGGAACCCGATTAACACCCGTGTGAGATTTGAAACAAAACTATGAGTAGAGTATTTAATTTTTCCGCCGGCCCTGCTACCTTGCCTGAAGAGGTGCTGGAGCAGGCCCGCGATGAACTTCTGGAGTGGAATGGAGCCGGTACGTCGGTGATGGAGATGAGCCATCGAGGCAAGGAATTTATCTCGATCGCCGATAAGGCTGAGGCTGACCTGCGTGAAGTCATGGCGATACCATCTGATTACAAGGTTCTGTTTTTGCAGGGCGGCGCTTCGTCTCAATTTGCCATGGTGCCCCAGAACCTGCTGGGTGATAAAACCAAGGCCGACTACGTGCTCACAGGTCACTGGTCTAAGAAGGCCATCAAAGAGGCGCAACGCTTCTGTCAGGTCAACACCGTGGCTGACAGTGAGGCATCAAAATTCACCACGATACCTGATCAGGACCAGTGGCAGATGGCCCCGAACGCGGCCTACTTGCACTATACACCCAATGAGACCATTGCCGGCGTTGAGTTTTCGTGGATACCCCAGACGGGTGACGTCCCGCTTGTTGCCGACATGTCATCGACCATCCTGTCGCGCCCAATCGATGTCAGTCGCTATGGCATTATCTACGCCGGCGCCCAGAAGAATATTGGTCCCGCAGGGCTTACGGTGGTGATTGTACGCGGAGACCTTATTGGTCATGCAGCCAAGAATATGCCCAGCATATTTGACTATCAGGTGCAGGCCAAAAGCGGTTCAATGTCCAATACACCGCCGACCTATGCATGGTATATCGCTGGATTGGTATTTGCCTGGTTAAAGGCCATGGGTGGTCTAAAGGAAATCGCGGCCATCAATCAACGCAAAGCCCAGAAGTTGTATGACTGTATTGATGGTTCTGGTGGGTTCTATCGTAATCCTGTTGATAAGGCTTGCCGTTCGCGGATGAATATACCATTCATTCTGCGTGATGAGGGTCTCGATAATGAATTTCTACAACAGGCCGCCACCACAGGTCTGATGCACCTCAAGGGGCATCGCTCCGTCGGTGGGATGCGTGCCAGTATTTACAATGCCATGCCCGAGGAAGGTGTCGATGCCTTGGTTCAATTTATGAATAAATTTATGCAGCTAAAAGGGTAGTAATGTTTAAAATTTTAACGCTCAACAATATTTCCAAAACAGGTTTGGAGCAATTTCCAAGCGCCCATTATGAAGTCGGCGGCGATATTGCTGACCCTGATGCCATTATACTTCGCTCATACAAGATGCACGATATGGCGATTCCTGAATCGGTCAAGGCCATTGGCCGGGCCGGTGCCGGTGTCAACAATATCCCTGTGGACGCCATGAGCCAAAAGGGTGTCCCGGTATTCAATGCCCCCGGTGCGAATTCTAATGCCGTTAAAGAGTTAGTGGTAACGGGTATGTTGCTGGCCTGTCGCAACATTTGTCAGGCTTGGGATTTTGCCCGCCAATTGGCGGGTGATGACGCTACGATTGCCGGATCTGTAGAGTCGGGTAAGAAAATGTTTGCCGGTACCGAATTACCAGGGCGTACCATCGGGGTGGTGGGTCTGGGCGCCATCGGTCGTTCAGTGGCCAATATCTGTTTGCATCTGGGGATGAACGTCGTGGGTTATGATCCCATGCTGACGGTGGAGGGGGCCTGGCAACTGTCGTCTCGAGTGGAGCGCGCACGCAATTTGGAACAGTTGTTGGCCAAGGTCGATTTCATTACTTTTCACGTCCCCTTGAACGATAAAACGCGGAATATGATTGACGTGAAGGCCTTGGGCATGATGCGAGATGGTGTCACGGTGATGAATTTTGCCCGGGACGGTATCGTTGATGATGCTGCGGTTTGTGCGGCCATCGACGCAGGTAAGATCCATGCCTATGTATCTGATTTCCCCCACAAAGGAATTATTGGGCACAAGGGCGTGATTGCCTTACCGCATTTGGGGGCCTCTACCGAGGAGGCAGAAACAAACTGTGCGGTCATGGTGTCAAGCCAGGTCAAAGATTTTCTGGAAAATGGAAACATTCGTAATTCAGTCAATTTTCCGGAGATGTCTATGCCCCGTAGCACAAAATATCGTTTGCTGGTAGTCAATGCCAACGTCCCCAACATGCTGGGCCAAATATCAACGGCCATGGCCGATGCCAGTTTGAATATTCACGATATGATTAACCAGTCAAAAGGTGACATTGCCTATACTCTGGTGGATACAGACAGTCCTATTCCAAGCGCAGTGGCAGATAAAATCAGTGCCATTGATGGTGTGAGCACGGCGCGTACCGTGTAGCATTGGGTGTCGGGCTTGAGCCCGGCAAACGAGGAAGTTCAACGTTTCCTTTATGGGCTCGGCAACTGCTCCCATGCGTTGCTCTACCTCCTTCGTCCATGGAGTCGTTGGCATCTTTGCGAGAGCCGTCTACTATCTTGAATATGATATTATCCTGAAGAGTCAGACACACAAAAGTCATGGGAGATAATAAAGATTTAAAAGAATTACGCACCAAGATCGATGAGATCGATGTACAGATACAATCGATCATTGAGCAACGTGGCGCCTATGCTTTGGATGTGGCACGGTTCAAGGAAAAGGATGGCCAAACAACTGCCTATTATCGACCAGAACGGGAGGCGCAAATATTACAACGGGTGAAAGACAGGAGCCAAGGCCCCATTGACCCGCAAACTATGGCGCGATTATTCAGGGAAATTATGTCGGCCTGTCTGGCCCTGGAGCAACCCACCAAGGTTGCCTTTTTGGGTCCGTCAGGAACCTACACGGAAGACGCCACCCTTAAACAGTTTGGACAATCAGTACAGTCAGTCCCGCTGGGCAGCATCGATTCCGTGTTTCGGGAAGTGGAGAGGGGACACGCTGAGTTTGCGGTTGTGCCTGTAGAGAATTCTACCGAGGGTGTGGTCAGCCATACGTTGGATCGCATGCTCGACTCGCCCCTTAAGATATGTGGTGAAGTTGAGCTATCTATTCAGCACTGCCTGATGAGTCAAGCCAAGTCACTAGATGATCTGAGGGCGGTGGTATCCCATCAGCAGTCTTTAGCGCAGTGCCGTGAATGGTTAGCCGCAAATCTACCCAACGTGGAGATTGTAACGGTCAACAGCAATGCAGAAGCGGCAAAACAAGCCACCAAGGACCCCACTCTTGCGGCCATCGCGGGTATCAATGCGTCTAAAATCTACGGTCTGCATCCATTGGCCCGGAACATTGAAGACCATGTGGGCAATACCACGCGGTTTTTAGTTTTGGGAAATATGGATGTCGATCCCAGTGGTCGCGACAAAACCAGCCTGGTGCTTTCCAGTCAGAATCAATCCGGGGCGCTTTATCGCTTGTTGGCGCCGCTCGAAAAAAATAACATCAGCATGAGTCGTATTGAATCACGTCCGTCTCGTCAGGCGAAATGGGAATATGTCTTTTTTATTGATATCGAAGGTCATGTTCAGGACAAAGCTGTCGCCAATGTGATCAAGGTATTGGAAAAGGAAGCCGACTTCTTTAAGCATCTCGGTTCTTACCCAACTGCAGTTCTGTAGCTTAATGGAACCTATTCATTTGGCCGTTCCCGGTGTGCAGTCCTTGCAGCCCTATCAACCCGGTAAACCCATTGAAACCCTGCAATGGGAGTATGATATCGGGAAGGTTGTCAAGTTGGCATCCAATGAAAATCCTTTGGGCCCATCAAGTCTGGCGATTGCTGCTATGAGAAGCTCGCTTGATGACATTGCCCGTTATCCAGATGGTAACGGCCATGACTTGAAACAGCGGCTTGGCGGTCATCTGGGGGTGGAACCAGAGTGTATTACCCTGGGAAATGGTTCTAACGATATTCTGGAGTTTGCCGCACGGGCGTTTGTTAATCCAGGTGAGAGCGTAATGTTCTCTGCACATGCCTTTGCAGTTTACCCGTTGGTGACCCAGGCCATTGGTGCCCATGCGCAAGTGATTCCCGTGTACGAATGGAGCCATGATTTAAAAGCCATGGCCGCAGCGGTGACTGAAAAAACACGATTGGTATTTATCGCCAATCCCAATAATCCGACAGGCACTTGGCTTGATGCGGGATCGTTGACCGAATTCATGGAGACAGTACCGGACAACGTTATAGTGGTGGTGGATGAGGCCTATAATGAATATGTTGTCGAGGCCCAGTATCCACATTGCCACACTTGGGCGGACCGATATTCCAATCTTATTGTGACCCGCACCTTTTCCAAGGCCTATGGGTTGGCCGGTATTCGCGTGGGCTATTCAGTCAGCTCACCGCAGATTGCGGATCTTCTCAACCGAGTACGTCAGCCTTTCAACGTCAACAGCATCGCCCTGGCCGGGGCAAGTGCGGCATTGAAAGATGAAGCTCACATTGTGCATAGTCGGGCGCTGAATCGGCAAGGCTTGCTGGATTTAGCCGGGGCATTTGATGGTTTGGGTTTACAATGGATTGACTCGGTGGCCAATTTTATCGCCGTTGATATGGGCCAACCCGCAGCACCATTGTATGAGGCCTTGCTGCGGCAAGGTGTGATCGTGCGGCCCGTGGCCAATTACGGCATGCCCGATTTTCTGCGTGTTACGGTGGGTCTGGCAGAGGAAAATGAGATTTTTATAAAAGCGTTACAGACTGTGCTGAACGCCTGATTGATTTAGGAAAACTCTGATTAATTCCAATTCCGTCATTCCCGCGAAGGCGGGAATCCAGTAACCTATTGAGTTTGCGGTTCTGGATTCCGGCTTTCCGCTTCCCTGCGGAATGACGAATTAATCAGAGCTTCCTTAGCTTATTGAGAATGTAGTCTGATTTCTAATTTTTTGCACAGATGTCGACAGCCATAAAAATTGATCGTATAGCCATTATCGGCGTAGGGCTGATTGGTGGCTCCTTGGCCCTGGTCCTTAAACAGGTGGGGGCAGTAAACAAGATCATTGGCTATTGTCGCAGTCGTGAAAGCGGTCAACTGGCGCTGGACCTGGGGGTGATCGACCACTTGGCGAGTACCGTCGATGAGGCCGTTACCCAAGCGGATGTGGTGGTGTTAGCGACCCCCGTGGGCGCGATGCCATCCCTCTTGGAAGCTGTCGCAAAAAGTGTGGGTCCCGAAGTCGTGATCACCGATGTGGGTAGCGTTAAACAATCAATTAGCAAAGCTGCTGGTGATGCCCTGGGCAAACATGCGCACCGTTTTGTCCCCGGCCACCCTGTTGCTGGGGCAGAATATTCAGGTGTTTCTGCTGCTAAGGTGGATTTATTCAGGGGCAAGCGGGTGATTCTTACTCCGCAGCAAGATGCCGACCTCCAGGCGTGTGCTGTGGTTCAAAGGATGTGGCAGGCGGCGGGGGCCGAAGTCATTGAGATGTCTGCCAAACAACACGACGAAATATTGGCAGCAACCAGCCATTTACCTCATGTGCTGGCCTTCGCCTTGGTCGACTGGTTGGCACAGCAGGACAGAGGGGATTTGTTTGATTTTGCCGCAGGTGGATTCTATGATTTTACCCGGATCGCATCCAGTGATCCTGCGATGTGGCGGGACATCTGTGTGGCTAACAAACAGCAACTTTTAATTCGGCTTCAGGATTTCCAGAAGGCCATTGGGGATATCGCAGGCTTGATAGATTCTGAAAACGCAGATGAGTTGATGAAAATATTTGAACGTGCCAAGGCAGCGCGGGATCTTACTTTACCGCAACGCTCGGATTCTAGGAATAAGAAATAGCGACCCCCTTTTGGATTCTTCCGTGAACCATTCTCTTGATTATTACATCGCCCCCGGCGGTCGCTTACAAGGCCGCATAGTGGTTCCCGGTGATAAGTCTATTTCTCACCGTGCGGTAATGCTCGGGGCCATTGCCCAGGGCAGGACTGAAATTGAGGGGCTATTGGAAGGTGAAGACGTGCTGGCTACTGTCGCCGCATTCCGCGCCATGGGTGTCAATATCACTGAACCCCATAAAGGCCAGGTGCACATTGATGGGGTGGGGCTAGGGGGACTGCGGGCCCCTGATGGTGTGCTTGATATGGGTAATTCAGGCACCGCAATGCGTCTACTTTGTGGTCTGCTTGCCGGCCAAGTCTTTAGCAGTGAACTCACCGGAGACAATTCCCTGCTAAGGCGTCCCATGGCGCGCGTGGCAACACCGCTCAATAGTATGGGCGCGGTGATAGAGTGTAGCGAAGACAATTGTCCCCCGCTTTATATTCGTGGTGGTCAGACGTTGAAGGGCATGGAGTATTCCATGCCCGTGGCCAGCGCCCAGGTTAAATCCGCGATCTTATTGGCTGGACTTTATGCCCAGGGGAGAACTACCGTAATCGAACCGGCCCCCAGTCGCGATCACACCGAGCGTATGTTGCGTGGCTTGGGTTATACCGTCGTGCAGCAACCTGGAATTGTTAGCATTGAAGGCGGAGGGTGTCTACAGGCCCGTTCACTTCAGATACCGGGAGACATCTCTTCGGCTGCCTTTTTTATTGTGGGGGCCGTGATCAGCCCCGGTTCTGATGTGATGTTGGTGAATACGGGCGTGAACCCCACTCGTTTGGGCGTGATTACGATTCTTAAGACAATGGGTGCAAATATCAGCCTTGAAAAAGAGCGCATGATTGGCGGGGAACCGATTGCCGATATTCACGTCAAATCCAGCGAATTACACGGCATTAAGATACCCCAAGAGCAGGTGCCCTTGGCCATTGACGAGTTTCCGGCAATATTGATTGCAGCGGCCTGTGCCGATGGTGAGACCACTTTGAGCGGCGCCAGAGAATTACGGGTCAAAGAAAGTGATCGTATTCAGGCCATGGCCAAAGGGCTGCGCGTCCTGGGGATTGACGTTCAGGAAACACCCGATGGTGCCGTGGTCCAGGGTAGGCCCTCTTTTCCCGGTAGGAGCACTTTTTCTGGTGGAACGATAGAAAGCTATGACGATCACCGGATTGCCATGGCCTTTGCGGTGGCGGGGCTGTGTGCCAACGACGAGATACGCATAAACAACTGTAAAAATGTGGATACCTCGTTCCCGGGTTTTGCAGAATTGGCTATTCGTGCAGGACTACTGGTATCGAAGACCCGGAAGGCTGGCAATGACTAGTTCAGTACCGGTACTCACCATTGATGGCCCCAGTGGCGCAGGCAAAGGTACGGTGAGCCAGCGCCTTGCCGAAAAACTGAAGTGGCATTACCTTGATAGCGGCGCCTTGTATCGCGTGTTGGTGGTGGCGGCGGATCGGGCCGACCTTGGAGCTGAGCATGAATCACAGCTCAGCCGACTTGCCGCAAGCATGCAGGTGGAGTTTCGGCCCAATCTGGGGGATCTGGTGCAGGTGGTGCTCAATGGGGAGGATGTGAGTGGCCTCATCAGGACCGAGGCCTGTGGTAACAAAGCCTCTGAACTGGCGGCCCTGCCTCCGGTACGGGCCGGTCTGCTTGACCTACAGCATAAAATGCGACAATTACCCGGATTGGTGGCAGATGGCCGGGATATGGGGACTGTGGTGTTCCCAGATGCCGTGACCAAGATCTTCTTAACTGCGAGCCCGGAAATACGCGCCCAAAGGCGTCATAAGCAGTTGATGGAAAAGGGATTAGATGTTAACCTCCCGCGCCTCATTTCCGAGATACGAGAGCGTGATCGACGGGATGCGGGGCGGGCTGTTTCGCCGTTACGACCTGCGGAGGATGCTTTCGAGCTAGACAGTTCATGTCTCGATATAGACGCCGTCGTCGATCAAATTATGCAGCGGTTGCGAGAGGTTTGTGTCTTGGAGAGTTGATTTTTGATCCAATAGTTTTTGCAATGATTGGGTTTTATGTGGCCTGCCAATGGACAGGCCACAGTAATTGGGGCCACCTAACAGGTGGTGAATCGTGCAGGGCCAAGGCCCTGTCTTAACCAGAGTCAGTGTTAATCTAGTCTTATGAACGAAAGTTTCGCCGAATTATTTGAGGAAAGCATCGCCAAATGTGAGATGCGTCCTGGTCAGCTCACCATGGGTGAGGTGGTACGAATTGATGACGATGTCGTCGTCGTCAGCGCAGGTCTGAAATCAGAAGCCGAGATCCCTGTAATCCAGTTTAAAGATGCCAGCGGGGACGTATCCGTAAAGGTCGGTGACGAGGTAGAGGTTGCTATTGAGGCCGTAGAAGATGGATTCGGCACAACCCGTCTATCCAGAGAAAAGGCATGCCGTGCAAGGGCCTGGGATGAACTGGAAACAGCCGTCGAAGAGCAGTCCATTATTCATGGGTTTATCACCGGTAAGGTCAAAGGTGGCTTTACTGTACAGATCGAGGGCATACGGGCCTTTTTGCCTGGCTCCCTAGTCGATGTGCGTCCGGTTAAGGATGCAACATACCTCGAAGGGAAAGAACTCGAATTCAAGGTTATTAAGCTTGACCGCAAGCGTAACAATGTTGTGGTGTCCCGCCGTGCCGTATTGGAGAATGAGTTATCCGCAGAACGTGATGAATTGCTGTCCAATCTTGATGAAGGACAGACTGTTAAGGGTATTGTCAAAAATCTTACTGACTATGGCGCCTTTATTAACCTGGGCGGGATCGATGGATTGTTGCATATCACCGACTTGGCGTGGAAACGAGTCAAACATCCCTCTGAAGTGCTTACGGTAGGTGATGAGATTGAGGCGCGCGTGCTCAAATTTGACCGCGAACGCAATCGCGTTTCTTTGGGCATGAAGCAGATGGAAGATGATCCATGGATTGATTTGCCAAGACGTTTTCCCGAAAGTACGCGCATTTTTGGCAAGGTGACCAATATTACCGATTACGGTTCTTTTGTTGAGTTGGAAGAGGGTGTGGAGGGTTTGGTGCATGTTTCTGAGATGGACTGGACTAACAAGAATGTACACCCTTCCAAGATTGTGCATATCGGTGATGAAGTAGAGGTTATGGTGCTGGATATTGATCCAGAACGCCGTCGTATTTCTTTGGGCATAAAACAATGCCAATCCAACCCATGGGAAGATTTTGCTGCAACCCATAATAAGAATGACAAGGTATCGGGTAGCATTAAATCTATTACTGACTTTGGGGTTTTTGTGGGCCTGGAGGGTGGTATTGATGGCCTGATTCATTTGAGTGATTTGTCCTGGGATCGCCCAGGTGAAGAAGCAGTGCACGACTATAAAAAGGGTGACGTTGTCGATGCCATCGTTTTGGCCGTTGATTCAGAGCGCGAACGTATTTCACTGGGTATCAAACAGGCCAACTCCGATCCTTTTACTGCCTATGTCGCCACTCATGGCAAGGGTAGTGTTATCACGGGCGAAGTGATTAGCGTGGATGCCAAGGGTGCTGAGCTCAAACTGGATGATGGAATAGAGGGTTATTTACGAGCCTCTGAGATGGCACATGAGCATGTCGAAGACGCGCGCAATTTGGTTAAAGAAGGTGATAATATGGAAGCTAAAATTACCTCTATAGATCGTAAAAATCGCAAGATTTCCCTTTCGGTTAAGGCCAAAGACATTGAGATTGAGAATGAAACAATTCAGGGCTATTCAAAGCAAGCACCTGTATCCACATCTTTCGGTGATAAGCTAAAAGAACAATTACTAGATAAGAAGCGCGCCGAGTAATCAGGTGCTATAAAAATAGCGATGACGAAATCGGATTTGATTGACGTTCTGGCTGTTGAACAACCACAGTTGATTTACCGTGACGTGGAACTCGCGGTAAAAGGACTGCTTGACCGCATGGCCAGTGCCCTGTCAGAAGGGGAGAGAATTGAGGTGCGTGGTTTTGGTAGCTTTTCTCTCCACCACCGTCCTTCACGGGTGGGTAGAAATCCGAAAACCGGTGCGGCCGTCGAAGTGCCGGATAAGTACGTGCCTCACTTCAAGCCCGGCAAAGAACTCCGCGAGCGCGTAGACAGGGCTATCAAACGATAAGCGGTAGTCTGGGTCTTTTTTTTTGGGCCTAAGGCCCACCTCTCGCAAAGGCGCTAAGCACGCAAAGGAAATATGACTTTTCTTGTAAGACGGACTTCAGTCCGTAATGGCTGTTGCAAAACCAAAACAGCCTTCCCAACCCACAAATCTTTCCGGGTCTATCCGGATTTCCCAGCGATTTACGTTGACACAATGACTTGAATTTCCAATAAGCCCGGTAGTAGAAAACAGCTATCAGGTCGTCCCTGCTCTTGCGGTATTCATGCATCCTGCGCGCCCGGTATTTCTGGTTCCCACGTTCCCGCGTGGGAACCCATAGCCCCGCCCTACCGAGCCAAACATATGCATTCCCACGCGGGAGCGTGGGAATGAGATGCTACGCACAAACCAACAGCTTTGCCGACACGATACCTGACCGTCGGTGACCTCGATATCCCTGCGCATATTACCAGCGATTTGTGTACACTGTGAGCGAAGCCAAAATCCCTATGAAACAGCTACAGTACCGCAAGTCATGGTTGGGAAATCCGAATATATAGCCATTTTTCCGAAAAGCCGTTATTTTAACCTCCTGTGCTAAGCTTGTGTTCACGTAATGGTCTGATTCGGCTCAATTCGGGCGCTGCAAGGGGGTGATGTTGAGTCCACGAAATAGAGCGGCGATTATCAGGATCTGAAAGGAGGTTGGATGAAGCGAATTGTGTATATTTTGCTCACGCTAGCAGTCATGGCGATTGGGCTGACGCTTGTTATAAAAAACCCCGCTGAGGTGGAGCTCAATTATTATTTTGGCCTCCATTGGACAGGACCGCTAACCCTGGTTATTTTAGGGGCTGTGTTTGTGGGGTTGTTGCTAGGCTTGATGGGGAGCCTGGTGATGGTGCTGCGTGTGCGTCGTGAATTGGCACAGGTGCGCCGGGCGAACAAAAGGATGGAACAAGAGTTGTTGAACCTACGTTCATTACCTATTAAGGATGCCATATAAAGTGATGGACCCACTGTGGTTGCTGTTGCTGCTGCCTATTGCCATGGTATCGGGGTGGGTTGCTGCTCGTTTAGATCAGCGCAGTCGGCTTCAGCATAAACGTCAATCTTTCCCCCAAGCCTATATTGAGGGGCTCAATTTTCTGTTAAACGAACAACCCGATAAGGCCATTGAGGTGTTTATTAAGGCCTTAGAGGTAGATCCTGAGACCGTAGAAACTCATCTCGCTATTGGTAATCTTTTTCGGCGGCGTGGTGAAATTGAACGCGCTACACGCATTCATCAGAACTTGATAGCCCGGCCACACCTCGAAAAACTACAGCGCTACCAGGCCTTATTTGAACTGGCGCAAGACTACCATAAGGCGGGCCTGTTGGATCGTGCAGAGAATCTGTTCCTGGAAGTGGTGGATGCCCCATTGCATGGTGAAGCTGCGTTGAACAATTTGGTGGATATTTATCAGCAGGAAAAGGACTGGAATAAGGCGATTCAGACCTGCAAAAAGTTGGGGCGGCTCACCGGTGATCGTACTGACTATGTTATAGCCCAATATTATTGCGAACAGGCAGACCAGGCAGAAGCGGAACAAGATTATGAATTAGCCGAAAATCTGGCTCATCGTGCGCTGAGTGTGGATAAAACCTGCGTGCGAGCTACCATGTTATTAGGCAAGGCGGCTTTACGAAGCAATGATCATCTTGAAGCGATCAAGATATGGCGTAAGGTTGAAAGTCAGGACCCGCATTTGTTGGGGGAGGTGGTATCCCTTATCGCGGCCAGTTTCACCGCCGTGGGTGATGAAAGCGGGTTGCAGATGTTCCTGCAATCTGCCCTGAACCGTCACAGTGATATGACATTGATGCTGGCGTTGGGTGAGGTGATTGAGCGCAAAGAGGGTAACAAGGCCGCCCAGCAATTTGTTCTGGATTGGTTAAGATCCCACCCGTCTGCTGCAGGTTTGGAGAGGCTTATTGAATTACGTCTGGCAGAGACAGGCGCACATGGCCAAAGAGATCTGGAGATACTCAAGGGCATAATAAGCGGTTTAATCGAGCAGCACGTTGGTTACGCCTGCAGTCGCTGCGGATTTAGAGCGAAGTCTTTGCATTGGCAATGTCCCAGCTGTAGACGGTGGGCTACTATCAAGCCCTTTAGTGCAAATACAGAAGGTCAATATGCCGAAAGATGACTAAGTATTGACATTTTGTGGTAATGGGTTAGGATGTTATTGCGCAAGCAGACATGGATTGCGCGCCTGTTAACATTGGAAACATGGAGGTAATTTAAGGATGAAGACTTTAAGAGCGCTTTTTGTTGTACTATTGCTGGGTATTTTTTCTTCAATTAGCTACGCCGCCCCTGTAAACATTAATACTGCCGATACCGTTGCTTTGGCCGAGGCCCTAAATGGGGTCGGGCCGAAAATAGCCGCAGCGATTATTGAGTATAGAGAAAAGCATGGGCCATTTCAGAAAGTTGAAGATCTGGTCTCTGTGAAGGGGATTGGGCCCAAGATTCTGGAGAAGAACAGGAAAGATATTTTGCTGGCGAACCCAGAGAAAAGGGCCAAAAAATAGCATTAAATAAATGACATGATGTTTTGCCAAAGGCGCCGCGAAAACTGCGGCGTCTTTTTTTGGTCTAGGTGAGGAGTATTAGGCTTCAGGACGGTTTATAATGGCAGGCGTTTCCAGGAAAGATTTTGAGAAGTGCCCTTAATATATATTATGAGTTAATTGGATATTTGTAATGAATGTAACAGTCATTGGTACAGGATATGTCGGGCTGGTCACGGGTACCTGCCTGGCCGAAGTTGGCAATCATGTTGTCTGTGTCGATACCGACGAAAACAAGATTAAGCGGTTGTTGGACGGTCAGATTCCCATATTTGAGCCCGGTCTCGAGGCGCTTGTCCATCAAAATGTTGAAGCAGGCCGGTTGACCTTTACGACTGATTTGGCGAGGGGTGTGGTGAATGGGGAGGTGTTGATGATTGCTGTCGGTACCCCCCCCGATGAAGATGGGTCTGCAGATTTAAAACATGTGCTTGCTGTGGCAAAGGGGATCGGAGAGGTGATAGACAGCTACCGTGTGGTGGTAACGAAGTCCACAGTACCGGTGGGGACAGCGGATAAAGTCAATGCAGAGATTGAATCTGAACTCAAGCGGCGTGATGTAGAGGTGCCTTATAGCGTAGTTTCTAATCCAGAGTTTCTAAAAGAAGGCGCTGCGATTGAAGATTTTATGAAGCCAGATCGCATAGTGGTGGGCGCGAATGATAATCGTGCAGTAGAGGTTATGCGTGAACTGTACGCCCCGTTTAACCGCAATCATGAGCGGGTTATATTCATGGATATCAGGTCGTCGGAGATGACCAAATATGCCGCTAATTCATTGTTGGCAACGAAAATATCGTTTATGAATGAGATGGCAAACCTGGCCGAACGACTGGGGGCAGATATTGAAAATATAAGGCGAGGAATTGGCGCCGACCCCCGAATTGGTTATCACTTCATTTATCCGGGATGTGGTTATGGTGGGTCTTGTTTTCCTAAAGATGTCCAGGCTCTGTATCGTACTGCACAACAAAATGGTTATGATGCGCGAATTCTGTCTGCGGTTGAAAAGGTCAATTATGACCAGAAAAAAGTGCTGTTAGAAAAAGTGGTGCGGCATTTTGGTGATGATCTATCCGGGTTGCAATTTACCGTGTGGGGGCTGTCATTTAAACCCGATACAGACGATATGCGTGAGGCGCCTAGCAGGGTCATCATGGAAGGTCTTTGGGAGCGGGGCGCTACGGTACATGTCCATGACCCGGTTTCTATGGATGAGGTTGCGCGGATTTACGGTGAGCGTAAAGACCTCTGCTATCATCGTGACCCCTATGAGGCATTACGAGAATCTGATGGTTTGTTCGTGGTCACGGAATGGAAGGTATTTCGTAGCCCGAATATTGCCCAAATTGAGCAAAATATGAAAAATAAGGTCATATTCGATGGACGAAATATTTTTAACCCACAAAATTTTAAGGATGCGGGTTTTACGTACTACGGGATTGGCCGTTAAGTGAATAACATATGGGCACTTCTATTAATCGTTAGTCCCTTTTTCCTCCGAGAGAAGGCGAGGAAATGGAAATGCCCATATGATTGATTTATCAACACTGACCCGAGCACGGGTTATGGTGGTTGGCGATGTCATGTTGGATAGATACTGGTTTGGCAGAGTTGATCGAATATCACCAGAGGCCCCGGTGCCCGTGGTGGCAGTGGGTGAAACCCAGGAAAGACCCGGTGGGGCAGCCAATGTAGCGGGTAATGTGACTGCATTGGGAGCAAGCTGTATTTTGATTTCAGTTATAGGCAATGATGAATCTGGAGCAAAGTTAACGACTCTTTTGAATGCGCAAGGGGTTGACTGCCGCTTAAACAAAGATCCGGAGACATCGACAACTGTCAAGCTCCGTGTTATGTCCCACAATCAGCAGCTTATGCGGCTGGATTTTGAATCACCACCCAGCCATGAGATTTTGGAGCGCTGTTTAGAAGATTATAAGGCAGCATTGTCTGATGTGGATATTGTTCTATTCTCGGATTATGGAAAAGGCGGCTTGGCTCACATGGCAAAGATGATTAGTTTGGCTCGGGAAGCTGAATTAAATGTAATTGTTGACCCAAAGGGCCGAGACTACGAGCGCTATCGGGATGCCTCAATGGTCACACCAAACCGCACAGAATTTGAGGACTTGGTGGGCGTCTGTGATTCGAGTGATGTATTGTCAGATCGTGCGCATCGGCTCATACGAGAATATGGATTTGACAGTTTGTTGCTGACACGAAGCGAAGAAGGTGTTTCTCTGTATCGTAGCGATGGTACCGAACTGCATTGTGCAGCCATGGCGCGGGAAGTCTACGATGTTACGGGCGCAGGTGATACAGTGATCGCAGCACTCGCAGCCGCTCTAGCTGCTGGGGCTGACGATGAAGATGCCTTAACTTTGGCAAATACCGCAGCCGGCATAGTTGTGGGTAAACTGGGGACTGCATCTGCAAGTCGATATGAGATTGAGCAGGCCATTCAGATGACAGAACTAACATGATTGTAGTTACGGGTGCAGCAGGTTTTATTGGTCGCAACACCATTGACCATTTGTATTCAAGTGGAATAGAACGCATTGTGGCAGTAGATACTCAAGGTGGCCTTGAGCGCTTTACTACGACCAAGGTCGATGTTTCTATAAAGACACTTGATCAGATAAGTTTTATTAAGCGACTTGAGGCAGGTGAATATAGGGGGAAGATTGAACTTATATATCACTTCGGAGCTATAACCGATACTTTGGTTCGTGATGAGAATATCATTCTGGACTATAATTTTAACTACTCGAAACGATTGTTGAAGTACTGCGTAGCAAATCATGTGCGTTTGATATACGCATCATCTGCCTCGGTATATGGAAATCAGATTAGACTAAAAGAAGGGGAGGTAGGCACACGGGCGCTAAACGTTTATGCCCATTATAAGAGCCAATTCGATTTATGTGTCATTAAGGTGCTATCTGAAGACAAATATGCACAAGTTGTAGGTTTGCGGTACTTTAATGTTTACGGTTCAGGTGAAGTTCATAAAGGGCGAATGGCCTCTATGGTACACCAATTATTCCAGCAATACATAGCGTCAGGCTCTGTGTCGCTTTTCGGTGCCTCTCATGGTTGCGTAGCGGGTGAACAACGACGCGATTTTGTTTATATTGATGATGTTATCGCGGTGAATGAATATTTTTTGAGTAACCAGGAAATTTCAGGCATATACAATATCGGCACAGGAAGTTCTCGGTCCTTCAACGAAGTTGCCGCCGAGGTGGTCAACTATTGCCGGTCTCAATTGGGCCAATCCGATCGTTCCATAGACCAATTAGTGGCAGATGGAGGTATCCATTATCGGCCATTCCCAAGAGAATTGGAAAGGCATTACCAATATCACACCGAAGCGAATATAGAATCGCTACGAGAGTCTGGTTTTTGTCACGAATTCTGTCAGTTAGATGAGGGTGTAAAACGATTTGGTCAGATTCTTCAGGGGTCGGAAAAGCTAACCCGTGCGTCAAATAACCCTATAGATCCGATGGTGGCAGCACAGGCTTAGGCGCTTCGCTATGAAAAATTGGTACCTTGTCTATACTAAGCCCCAAGGGGAAGAGCTCGCTAAAGTCAATCTGGAGCGGCAGGGTTTCGAGACCTATCTGCCATTGGTGGGTATACGGCGCAGGCGCCTCGGACGAGGACGGATTTCTATTGAACCTTTGTTTCCCCGCTACCTGTTTATCCATTTGAATACAGAGACCGATAATTGGCTGCCCATACGATCAACGATTGGGGTCACCAAGCTCATCCGTTTTGGTATGACGCCTGCGATAGTCCCTGATTTACTTATTGGGGCTCTGCGTGAGCGTGAAGATGCCCAGGGTGTCCAGGATGTCAAAATAGGCGACTACAAACAGGGTGAGAAAGTCAGGGTTCTGGAAGGACCCATGATGGGGTTTGAGGGGATCTTCCTGGCCAAAACAAGTCGTGACCGGGTGATCGTACTATTAGACATCGTGGGTAAGAGCACCCGGGTCAAACTGGATATTGGCAAGCTAGAATCAACTGCCTAATTTAGCCTAGATACATGCGCTATCTTTAGGTTTTTGTTGACGAAAGTGGGGTGGATCCGTATAGTGTTCACCCTGTGAACGCCCCAGAAGATAAAGAAGCGCGGCTGACCTTGGGTTTGCTCAGCGCTATAGAAGGCCGCAGCGATGTGAGTCAACGCCACCTAGCCCGTGATATGGGCGTTGCCTTGGGGCTGGCCAATTCCTATCTCAAACGCTGTGTCCGTAAAGGGTATGTCAAGATGCGAGAGGCGCCGGCCAATCGCTTCCTCTATTACTTGACCCCCAAAGGATTTTCCGAGAAATCCCGTCTTACCACCCGTTATCTCACCAACTCGCTCACCTTTTACCGCCAAGCCGCCGAGTCTTGCAGCCATGCCTTTGCTGTGTGCTGTGAGAATGGTCATAGAAGGGTCCTGCTTTGCGGATATTCAGAACTTGCGGAAATCGCATTGTTGCGGGCTATGGAATTTGAAATCGAGATTATCGGTGTGTTTGATAGGTCAGTGGTTCACGAGCATTTTTATTCCCGTCCAGTGTGGGCTTCTCTGGAGAACGTTCCAAGTTACGACATCGCTCTGCTTACGGATTTGAATTCAACGATTGAGCGCTATCGTGAGTTAGTAAAAACTTTGGGGGAAGATCGGGTTATGGTCCCCGGGGTGTTGGATATCATAAAACCGTTGTCAGTGCATACAGTTACGGAATAGAGATATGGGCACTTCTATTAATCCCCTCTCCCTCCGGGAGACGACTGCATGGACGCAGGAGGTAGAACAACGCAGGAGCAGCTGTCGAGGGCTAGGGTGAGGGGAGCAAACAAAGCTAAGACACTGATTTTATTATCCCCTCATCCCAACCTTCTCCCGGAGGGACCTCGGTACCCCCCTGTGGGGTGGAAGGGGTTATCAATTAATAGAAGTGCCCATATCTCTTTATAAAACGTTCAAGAGATTAGTTGTAAAAACGGCTTGATACATAAGCTATAAGGCCAGCGCCAGTTGAGAGTATACCGGCGTTTTAATATGTGCGGGACCTCAATCGGGTACTGCATGGCGGTAGCGTGCCTGAGACAACATTTACTCTAACAAAACAAACAATCCCATTGATCTAAATGAATACATCTAACCCAATTATAGGTGTCATCGGGCTCGGCTATGTGGGTTTACCTTTAGCTGTGGCATTTGGCAATCGATACCCCACTATCGGGTATGATTCCAATATACAAAAAGTGTCCGAGCTAAAAGAAAACCGTGACTCCACAGGAGAAGTCTCCGAGCAGGAATTAAAAGCTGCCATACATTTTGCTGCGACTACAGACCCAGCACTGTTAAGTGAGGCAGACTTTATCATTATTGCAGTTCCAACACCGGTGGATAATGCCCATCGCCCAGATTTTGGTCCATTAATCAGTGCTAGTAAAATCGCCGGCAAACACATGAAGGGTGGCGCCACCGTTGTGTTTGAATCCACTGTCTACCCGGGTGCTACTGAAGAAGTGTGTCTGCCCGAGCTTGAGCTTCAGTCAGGGATGAAATGGAAAAATGATTTTTACATTGCCTATTCTCCAGAGCGCATTAATCCCGGCGACAAAGAGCATACACTGCGTACAATTACCAAATTGGTAGCGGCAGATACTCCTGAAACACTTGATGCGACTGCCAGGTTATATGAGGCCATAGTGGATGCGGGGGTGTATCGTGTATCAAGCATTAAGGTAGCTGAGGCAGCGAAGGTTATTGAGAATACTCAACGTGATCTCAATATTGCACTTATTAATGAGTTGGCTATAATTTTTAATCATTTGGATATTGATACCGTAGAGGTGCTTGAAGCTGCCGGGTCAAAATGGAACTTTCTGCCCTTTAGGCCAGGTCTGGTAGGTGGGCACTGCATCGGTGTGGATCCTTATTATCTTACCCATAAGGCACAGATGCTGGGTTACCACCCCCAAGTCATACTTGCTGGTCGCCATATTAATGACAACATGGGAAAACATATCGCAGAACAAACTATCAAGATGATGATCAAATCTGGTTGTCAGATAAAAGACAATAAAGTTATCGTGTTGGGTCTAACTTTTAAGGAAAATTGTCCGGATTTACGAAATTCACAAGTTATGAATGTTATTCGGGAGTTACGGGAGTACGGTGTTGATATTGTCGTGCATGACGCTATGGCCGACCCGGACGAGGCAAAAAGAGAGTACGGCGTTCAGTTGACAGAGTGGGATGCATTACCCCTTGCAGATGCCATTGTCGTCACTGTTGCGCATCAACCCTATCTTGAAAAATCTGTAGCAGAACTAGCCAAAAAACTCAGACCGGGCGCCTGTTTTATTGATGTCAAATCAGCGTTCAATCAAGAAGAGTTCGAGGATAAGGGAATCAATGTATGGCGACTATAGTATTCATACCCGCTTCCTCCGGGAGCACCCCAGGGCATAAAAGAGCTAGGGTGAGGGGATCAAACGAGGTTAAAAAATTATGCGTGTAATGATCACGGGAGCGGCCGGATTCATCGGCTCGACGTTGGCACATCGATTGCTCGATCGAGGTGACGAAGTTGTCGGCATCGACAACCTTAACGACTACTACGATGTTAATTTGAAGAAGGCCAGGCTGAAAAGATTGCAGGACAAGAACGGATTTACATTTGAGCAACTTGATATCGTTGACAGGCCCGGAATGGCGAAATTATTTGAACAAAATAAATTCGATGCGGTCATGAATCTTGCTGCTCAGGCAGGGGTACGATATTCCATCGAAAACCCCGCGGCCTATGTGGATGCCAATATGGTTGGATTTGGCAATATACTTGAAGGGTGCCGTCATGGTGGGGTCAAACACTGTGTATTTGCATCGTCAAGTTCGGTCTACGGCGCCAATACCAAGTTGCCTTTTTCAGAACACGATAATGTGGACCACCCGGTGTCGCTTTATGCGGCCTCGAAGAAGGCCAACGAATTGATGGCGCACAGTTATGCGCACCTTTATAATTTATCTTGCACAGGCCTGCGTTTTTTTACCGTTTACGGTCCCTGGGGCCGACCTGATATGGCCTTGTTTAAATTTACCAAAGGGATAATAGCAGGGGAGCCGATACCGGTTTTTAACAAAGGGCAAATGATACGAGACTTTACCTATATTGATGATATTGTAGAGGGCGTGGTACGGGTAATAGACAAACCAGCGCAACCCAATCCAAAGTGGAATGGTGATCACCCCGACTCTGCGACGAGTTATGTGCCGTATCGCATTTACAATATCGGTAACAATAATCCCATTAAATTAATGCGCTACATTGAGGTGCTCGAAGAGAGTCTGGGCAAGAAGGCGATTCTCGACCTACTGCCCATGCAAGACGGCGACGTACCTGCCACATCCGCCAACACCCATGACCTGCAAAACGAAATCGGTTACAAACCAGAAGTCACCGTAGAAGAAGGCGTCCCCCGCTTCGTCGAGTGGTACAAAGAATATTACTGACCAATGATCAATGACCAATACTTAATCGATCGATTACGTACCGCACTGCCGAATCTACTGGCGATATACCGTTTCGGAACCTGGGGCACACCAAACGAACGACCGGATAGTGATATAGATCTCGCCATTTTGTCTGTCGTGCGTATTGATCCGGTACTGTGCTGGGACATAGCTCAGGAACTCGCTGCCTTAGCGCATAGGGAAGTAGATCTTATCAACTTACGAGAGGCATCGACAGTTATGCGCAGTCAGGTTATCGCGCACGGACAGCGTCTGTACTGCTCTGATGAGGAAAAATGTGGCGAATTTGAGGATATGGTTTTTGTTGCCTATGCTCATCTTAATGAGGAACGTCGGGAAATACTAAAGGACGCACGCAAAAGAGGTTCCATCTATGGTGGATGACGTCTTATTAAACAAGACAGCCATTATCGAGCGTTGTCTTGGACGTATCGACCAGGAATACAAAGGACACGAGCAGGAGCTGGAGACGAATTTCACCCGCCAGGATGCGATTATCCTTAACCTGCTACGGGTGTGTGAAGCCGCCATCGGCACCGCTATGCATATAGTGCGCCTACGCCATCTTGGCGTACCACAAGAGAGCCGCGAAGCATTCACTATGCTTGACGACGCGGGGATCTTGGACGCTAAACTTGCAGGACATATGCGGGCGATGGTTGGGTTTAGAAATATCGCCATCCACAACTATCAAAAAATCAATCTCGAAATAGTACGGTCAATCCTAGACAATCGGTTGAATGATTTCCGCCAGTTCACAACAACTATCCTGCAGATAACCAATGACTAAAGCAGCTCTCATAACAGGTATAACCGGCCAGGATGGCGCCTATTTGGCCGAGTTCTTACTCGGCAAGGGTTACGAAGTCCACGGCATCAAGCGCCGCACGTCGCTGTTCAATACTGATCGAATCGATCATTTATACCATGATCCTCACGACACGGCGACACGATTCAAACTGTACCATGGTGATATGACCGACTCCAGCAGTCTATTGCGTGTTGTCCAGGAAGTACAGCCAGATGAGGTCTACAATCTTGCAGCCCAAAGCCACGTAGCGGTCTCTTTTGAAGAGCCGGAATACACGGCGAACTCGGACGCGCTTGGTACGCTACGGTTGCTCGAGGCAATTCGGATTCTAGGCTTGGAGAAAAAGACCCGTTTCTACCAAGCCTCAACTTCGGAGCTCTATGGCAAGGTACTGGAAATCCCCCAGAGTGAATCCACACCATTTTATCCTCGCTCACCCTATGGGGTCGCGAAACTTTATGCCTATTGGATAACCGTCAACTACCGTGAAGCCTATGGGATGTATGCATGTAATGGCATCTTGTTTAACCATGAATCTCCCAAACGAGGCGAAACGTTTGTTACACGTAAGATTACCAGGGGTCTCGCACGCATAATTTTTGGTATGGAAAAGTGCCTTTATCTTGGAAATCTGGATGCAAAAAGAGATTGGGGGCATGCAAAGGATTATGTTGAAATGCAGTGGTTGATGCTTCAGCAAGATGAACCAGAAGATTATGTGATTGCAACGGGTGAACAATATTCCGTTCGTGAATTCATTGAGGGGGTTGCAGAAAATATGGGTATAAGTCTGGTATGGAAGGGTGAAGGACTTGAAGAGGTGGGTATGGTTGGTAAAATTGCCAACCCCAGAATTGATGTGCTCAAGGATGAAAATTTAACTATTGAACCCGGACAGGTCGTGGTGCGGGTAGATCCAAGGTACTTCAGGCCTACTGAAGTTGAGTCTCTGTTGGGCGATGCTACCAAGGCCCGAACCAGATTGGGGTGGCAGCCTAAAATAAGTTTTCGCGATCTGGTGGAGGAAATGACTATTTTTGATATAAAGCAGGTGCGAAATGAGTGGGCAAACGATGGGTAATGACGGCGCAAATATGAATATGGGGTCATCCGAAGAAAACTTTCCAGTGCGCAAAGGTGGCTGGTATCAGCGCTTTGAGGATGGAGCTGAAGAAGGGGCCGGGGCCAGGGACCGGAGCGAGCTGGCTGCACAGGTGTTTGCAAATTTACGTGTTGGTGAAAGTGTCCTGGATGTTGGTTGTGCGGAGGGTTATTTCTGTTTTGATGCTATGCGGCGTGGCGCTGGGCATGTTGTGGGTCTGGACAAAAAAAGTTCCAGAATCGAAGCTGCGGTATATATGCAGAAATTTAAAACACAGGATGTCGATTTTATAAATCAGAATTTTATGGAGATTGATCCAGCTAATTTGGGATCATTTGATTATGTCATCTGCCTGAACGTAATCCATCATATTGGCGACACGGTGGCGATGGTTGGTAAACTGATGTCGGTGGCTAAGCGTTATCTGGTCCTTGAGATTCCGGATCTAACAGAGCTGGCGGCACGCACGACTCTGGGCAGGTGGGGGCGGATATTCTCCCTGTTACCTATACGTTATCAACCTCCTGTGATGGTACTGGGACAAAACAAGAGTATATATATTGCACCAAAGGCCATGGAAAGTATGCTGAAGCTTAGGCATGGCCCTCGTATAAAAAACATCAAGATAACACCAACCTATCATTCCAGAAAAATGAGCCGATATTTGCTTGTTGCGAGTCTTAAGGAAAAGTAATAGCTTAGTCGGACAGTAGAAACCAATATTATGAGTCAGGATAGTTCGATACAGGTTGTTGATAATTTTGAAGGTGCGCGGGTGGGCTCGACTCGGATCGATGGGTCCGATCTTTGGTTGGCCTTGCGTCATGAAGACCCGGTACGTGTGGACTGGAAGATACATGACTACCGGCTTCATTTTACATTCGGGATAAAAAGTGTGTCACCACATAAAATATCTGTGCGCATACGTGTTGGTGACGGAGACCGGAATAACTTACCCTACGATTCACCCTTGATCTTTTCGAGTAACGATCCTCTAGGCACCTATATGCCGTTGTCCGTAAATGGTGCGAGCGATGAGTATCAGCGTTATGATTTCGATGTCGAAATCGAGCCTGGTGAGACTTTATATATTGCGAATTGTTTGCCCAGGCCGTTGTCAAAGCTCGTGCCCGTGTTAAATAGAATTGCACAACTGGGTGGTGCTGAACGTGTGGTTTATGGAAAGAGCCTGGAGGGGCGCGACCTCATAGCATACAGTTTCAGGGAAACAGGCGTGGACAGACCATGCGTACTGATAGCTTCGGGCACACATCCGCCAGAGCCGGACACGCTGGTAACCGAGGCATTGATAGAGTATTTGGGTGATGAAGGTTCATCACAATTGCGCGATGTGTTCGATTTTGTTGTTGTTCCCATCCAGAATCCTGATGGATATGCTCATGGCACACAGGCAGGAAATGCTGCGGGTATAAATTTTTATTGGGATTTTCGTCACAAGGATGTCAAGCGGTGTCCTGAGGCAGTGGCATTATACAACTTCGTGGGTCAGATTTGCCCGGTACTTTATTTTGATTTCCATGCATACACATTCCAGCGGAGAAAATTCGCGTCACCATATTGCAAACCGTTGAATCGATATCGTGGGCAAAAAGTGCGCAAAGCCGTTCAGGCTATGGATATGGCTATTCAATCCGGTGTATCCGACAACAAGGCGATTACGGGTTTTGTTGCCTATGCCCCCTCTACGCTGGGTGAGAAACTGACGCGCCGGTTCAACACTATATCTTATGCGAAATATCACGTGCACTTAAAAGATGGTGAGCAGAGATGCCGTGAACATGGCGTTTCGGCTGTAGAGGCTGCATGCAAGAGTATGCTGGAACAAGGGTTGGACAAGGCATCTATGGTGCTGGTCAGGCCTTATGGCAACGTGCCTAAAGAACTGTTTGGCGAGATGCGGCGCCAATTACAAGTGTATTGGGAAGGATGGGCGCACCCAACCCTGTACCGGAATTATAAACGGTATATAAAGAGCAGGTTTGTTCCCAGACAATCTATGGATACGGTATGTTGAGTCGGCAATGATCTTGGGTCTGATTCCAGCACGTGGTGGATCCAAAGGTGTACCGGGAAAGAATACCAGGGTGGTTGCGGGTAAACCACTAATCGCCCATGCAATAGATTGTGGTAACCGATGCCCTTCAATAGACAGTTTGATTGTCAGCACGGATAGTCAGGAAATAGCCGATGTCGCAAGCTATTGGGGTGGTGAGGCGCCCTTCATTCGTCCTGCCGACTTGGCGCTTGATAGTTCACCGATGCTGCCAGTTATGCAGCATGCGCTAAAGTGGGTGGAAGAAAAGAGTGGGAATAAGGTCGACTTGTTGGTGCTTCTCGATCCGACTGCGCCGTTACGCAAGGTTGAGGACGTGGAGGGTGCCATTAAATTGCTGAGGACCAGTGATGCGTGCGCGGTCATTTCTGGTAATCAGGCTCATCGCAATCCATATTTCAATATGGTTCAGCGAGATGGTGACTATGTGCGCTTGGTAGCTTCCTGCAACAGGAGTATTGACCGAAGACAGGATGCGCCTGATGTCTATGATTTGAATACAGTTGTTTGGGTATATAGCCGGGAGTCATTGCTGGTTGATGCGAAACGTGTGCCTGAAAAAACCGGCTTGTACGAGATCCCCGTTGAGCGATCAGTAGATTTGGATACGGAGGCAGATTTTCTGCTTCTGGATTTAACATTGGCCCGTATGCAGAGTGATAAAGCGAGTGTGCAAATATCATGAAACCATCCGACTATAAAGCAATACGGGAATTACGCAGGCCATCTGATATCTTTGACTTGTCCGGACGTGCAGGCCTTATAGTAGGCGGAGCGGGAAAAATGGGACAGGAGTTTGCCTCCACACTGTCTAATTCGGGTGCAACAGTTTTGATTGCAGATTTGGCGCAAACAAATATAGAACATGTGGCCTCCAAACTGGATAGCGGAGAAAAAGGAGAGGTACTCGGCAGGGAATGCGACATTGCTGACAGAGATCAGGTAAAGGCCTTGTTCGCTGAAATTGATCAGGAATACGGCCAACTCGATTTCCTGATTTGTAACGTGATGGCAAAGCCAGAGGGTTATTACAGGCCATTTGATGACTACGATCCGGATACCTGGCGTGAGGTTATTGATGCCAATCTGACCGGTGTATTCTTCTGTAGCCAGGAAGCAGCACGGTTAATGCGCCGACAAGGGTCCGGTAGCATTGTTTTGACATCTTCAATATACGGCATGACAGGACCTGATCAGAGGATCTATCGTGGTTGTAGTCCAGCAAAAAATCCATATGGTGGGGCTGACCCGTTGAATGCGCCAGCCGCATATTCGGCCTCCAAGGGTGGAGTGAATGCCCTCGCTCAATATCTCGCTACATTGCTGGGCCCGGACCAGGTTCGCGTCAATGTGCTGGTTCCAGGCGGTGTTTATGATGGTCAAGAAGAAAGTTTTCATGATGCATATATCGATCGCACTCCATTGATGCGCATGGCAGTATGGTCAGATTACAACGGGGCTATTTTATTTCTTGTTAGCGATGCTTCTCGATATATGACAGGAGCAAAACTGGTAATCGATGGTGGGTGGTCTGCCTGGTAGTACCTTAAATGGGCAAGTGTCATTGTGCATATTATTAAGGGCACTTCTGTTAATTGATAATTCCTTCTCCCCCCGGGAGAAGGTTAGAGCCTGCCCCGGACTCGATCCGGGGATGAGGGGATAATAAAATCAGTGTCTTAGCTTTGTTTACA
>DRJZ01000095.1 GCA_011052015.1 Acidiferrobacteraceae bacterium
GCCAAGACGCCAAGAATTTTCTTTATAAAAATCAACATGCTATTAGCTTGGCGACCTTGGCGGTTAAGCGTATTAATCAGAGGTTCCTTAGTTAGCGTCTCTGCGTCAAGGAGATCATATAAGTCTTCTTGATCAATCCTTACACTGCCTAATCAACCGCCATAGCCCCCAAACACTAAAACCGAGGCACAGCCCAGCCAAGACACGTTGAAAGCCCATGGCTAAACTATAGCCGGTATCGAACTGAAACAACCACACTGCGGCGACGGCCAGGAACAACCCTATTAACCCCTGCACGATCCTGCCGCGACCCCAGGGCATGCGTTGATTGAGCCACACACCTCCGAGAGCGGCCAACCAGCCGCCGAAGGCACCACCCAGTATATCCAGGGGCCAGTGGGCACCCACCATGACCCGGGACAGGGCCACCAGTGCCGCCAGCGTCAACAGACCGATCGCCCAGCTTGATTGGCGCAGACACACCACCACCACCCCCACCAGGGTAAAGATCGTAGTACTGTGACCAGAAGGAAATGCACTCAATCGATGAGTCGGACCAATGATCACAATCTCGCTGGCTTCCAATACCGCCGCCGGTCGTAGCACCTGCAACAGTTCCTTCATCCCATGGACCCACAGTACTGCCAATAAAGTGGCCAACAGGGCAGACCAAAGAATCTCCGGACGCCGACCCACGAACGGTGACAACAACACCAGCGCCACCAGGGCATCACCCAACAGGGTGACATGGGACCAAAGTATTTCACCGCCCACGGCACCGTTTAGCAGGATAAATAAAGCTTGGTTTGTCTGCGTCACCCATAATAATATCGCCATCGCCGAGGCCAGAACAGGGACCCCCCAAAACCATGGGCTTTTCGCGGGGGGCAAGCTTTGATTTTCCGATGTCATTTCTTTTCTACCCCACAGGGGTGCACAGAGACCTACGAATTCTTTGCGCCTTTGCGTCTCTGCGGCAAGGAACTATTAATATCATAGCCATCAATAACCCTTAAACTGTCTCATGTAATACATATTGTATTTCAATTGAAAATCTTTATGGATGGGCACTTTAATTGTTGCCAGGTGCCGGTGACTTTGAAAGTGAGGCGCCACCCAGCCAGCATCACTATTAAACGTGATATAGATAAAATCGTCACCGAGCTTCTTGTTCATATCGGTTACTAAATCATACTGACTGCGTCGAACACCCCTTGGATTCCACATTATGGCATTGAAGGGATGGGGCCGAAGATAATATATAAGCTGGGCGAGACTCTTGCGATCATCTCCTAATAACGTGACCCCAGGATATTTTTCGTACACCTTTTGCACCTGAAGGCCTAACTCATCCCAACCCCGTACTCGTTTATAGGGGTCATTCAAGGCGCTCAATTCCGCACCTACGGCTGTGGCCAGACTATCAAAGTGATAGACCGCCAGACCCAGCACCACATTCAAGGCCACACTCGCGTATAACCATACTCGGCGATGACGATTGAGCAAGTAGGCTACCGCCATCACGCTGGCAGCCACATAAGCCGGTGCCGCCCAATTCAGATGGGCTCGGGCCAAAAAGGCCTGCAAAGAAATCACAGCAAGAAACGGTACCGAAAATAACGCGAGCATTCGCATACGCTCATCCGTTCTTCCTTGCTTCAGGTCAGTGAGTGCCAAAATAAAAAATACAAATAGAATGATTCCGAACACAAGCATTTGGCCTGAGAAAAACTTGACTAAGTTTTCTGGGTGAAATAGCCCCTGATCCAGCCTGGAAATCTCACCGGTGTGTACTACGGTGGCAAACCCGTGCTGTATATTCCATATAATATTAGGGGCAAACACCACCAAAGAGATGATCATACTAATATAGACACCACGCCGAGCTAACTGATGCCGGTACTCAGGTGACGACCATAAATACAGCAACACCGAGACCAAAAAAATGACCATAGTGTATTTGCTTAGCAAGCCCATTCCGGCGCTCACGCCAGCCAAATACCAAAATAGATTCTTATTGGACTGCAACGCCCGTATAAAAAAATAAAATGTAAGCGCCCAGAAAAAAATCAACACCACGTCAGTCGAGATAATTTGCGAAGATACAAAGACCACCGGTAGCGTATAAAAAATTACCGCCGACCAAAATCCGATCTGATCATCGTAGAGTGTCCTGCCAATAAGGAAGATCACAATAGTGGTCAATGGATAGATCAACAATGCGCCCAACTTGATACAGATTTCGCCATCACCACATATCCCTGTAGTAAGGGCGATCAACCACGCAATCATAGGTGGCTTGGAGTAATAACCTGAAGTCAGGTTTTGGGCCCAACCAAAATAATAAGACTCGTCGGCAAACAAAGTGTAGGGACTCGTCACCATAACCCACAGACGGTAGACCACAAGCGTAACAATAATAACGCCCAATAAGGCTGGATAGTAATTGAAGAATTTAGAAAGTCGCATAGGGGTTAACGCAATGGGCCTCGAATCTACGGGCCTTCGCCAAAGTTAAAAACTATAACCAAACCTTTCAATATCGGGCTGAAAGTAGTCAGCGACTTGTTGGGCTGAAGCATCAGAATAGTAGCTATGGTAATCGGCACGATCTTTGGCCTGACGCCGATGGGGTAGTTGACGCGGACGAATGCCTATACGTTCACAGACTGTATTAAAATCACCCGTCAGGCTCTCATAGCGCCCAATGAAATCAACAATTTCTTTGCCGTGCAGATCAACAATGTAATCAGACTGGTGTTCGATGGATGTGTCGATGTGAAACTGATAGGGTCTGGAACCGTCCAACTTCCAACGAATAAACTCATCAAATTTATCGATGCCCTTCAAGAGGTGGGGCCGTTCGCGGCGAATATGATGCCAGGAACTGACTTGAAGGTCCCAAGGATTTCGCACGAAGACAAATTTGAAAAGTTCATCATAAAGCTCATGGGGCAACACCTCTTTGGCGGCAATGGCCTTGGCATGACGAGGAAATTTGGCGCCAATACGATGTCCGTTCATGCTGCTCAATTTGCTACAGATAAACATGGGGATTTGGTGCGGTTCAGTCCAACGCAACGGCCTAAGTGCCGCACGTATGCTCGTCCCACCAGTCTTGGCGATATGGACAAACAGGAATTTATGTTTTAAAGATAAAATCATAATTGTTTATCAATCGTTCAAGTTTAGCATGACGGTTCAGCACGTACTACGCCATGACCTTTGCTTATTACCAGTGAGTTCTTTGCATGCCCAACGACCCCGATGATCGTTAACATTATCAGGCTTCAGAGCTGTCTGAATCAGGCAGACAACGCATTATTTCAAGATGTCGTCTTGCGCTAGTTTCGACGTTGTACTCCCTAACCGCATTTTTCAGTTGTTCAGGTGGGAGTGGATGATCCAGCGTTTGTAAAATCGCCGCAGCCAATGCTTTCGGGTTGTTCATTGGTACCAGCGGTCCATGTTTACCCCCTGCCAGGGTTTCCATTGGCCCGCTGGGACAGTCGGTGGAAACAGCAGGTGTACCCAAGGCCAAAGCCTCGGTCAGCACAATGGGAGAGCCCTCCCATCGGGAGGAAAGCACAAAAGCAGATGCCTTGGCGACAAAGGGATAAGGATTGGCAACAAACCCAGGAAGCCAGACATATGATTTTATACCCAAGTCTTCGACAAGTGATTCCAACTGAGGGCGATCACTTCCTTCACCCAATATAACCAGACGGCAGGAGCGGTCTTTTAAGACCAGTTTGAATGCATGCAGGAGGGTCGGAAAATCTTTCTGTCGGGTGAAACGTCCTGACCCCAACAGGACCGGAATATCCTGATCATCAAACCAGGGGTGATCAACAGGTTCATGGGCCTTTTCAAAAAGGCCTGAATCAATCACCGGATAGCGTACCACGGGTATTTTATCGAGCGGCAGTTTACTAAAATACTGGATATCCTTTTGCACCCCGTAAGAAACACCAATAACTTTATATGCGTAGCGATAGAATAAACGCGTATCAAGCTTCCAAATCCACTCCCTGAAGGCTGACCGGCCTTTCAGCGCGCCGGAAACAGTTGTACCAATATTGCCTACCACAATAGTTTTCTGGCCAGATAGAATTTGCGCCAGCACAGCTGATCTAATCGCACGGTGTTTAGCAGCCAACAGCGCGCAAGGCTTTCGCTTTCGCAAATAACGAATCAGCTTGGGAATTGCGGATAAAGAATGTTTACAGCCTAATCGAATGACATTCACATTCGAAGATATTGCAGCTACATGATTTCCTTCTGCCTTGATCAACAACAGATCAACTTCAAATCCCTTTTGAACCATCCCATCGGCAAGTTTTGCAATCATCACTTCCACGCCACCCTGACCGGAAAATGACACCAGGATAGCAACAAGTTTTTTGTTTAATTCGGATGGGTTATGCATATAATTTGAAGATTATAACCCAATCCGGTTTACACCCCAAGCATGTCGCCAGCCGATCTCCGCGGACATGCTCTATGGAATTGAGCCCGTCGATCAGGGTCGACCCTGACACATGAAGAGTCAAGGTTGCCCTGTTTATACTTGGGGTTGGCCGTCCACCGCAAGACCGCCACGTCAAATGATTAAAGACGAATAAATTTATACGGCGTGTTAAGATGCCCGTCACCCTGAAGGCAAGCAGATTCCAACTGCAGGACTGTTACAACTTATAAAGCGGTGGGCGCAGTCTCACGACGCAAAATTGAAAGAATTGTAGTCACCGAACAAAATCACCATGAATCCGAGATACCATCATTCCATATTTATTCCTTGCTATAATCGAGGCGCTGTTTTAAACAAAACGCTACAGAGCGTCGCGAATCTTGATTATTTGGATTTTGAAGTTATCATCATCAATGATGGATCCAGGGATAACACGGACGAGATAGCACAACAGTGGATTAGCAAAAAACTTTTTTCCATTCAGTATTTCACCCAAAGCAACCAAGGCAAGCATGTCGCTCATAACAAGGCAGTCTCCCTAGCGCGTGGATACTTCTTTATCACTCTGGACGCCGGTGACTTCATCCTTAAAGATGCCTTATCTCAAATTGATAAATACTGGAGCGACATCAATGAGGGCCTACGCGAGAAATTTGCCGGGGTTTCAGGATTATGTTTGAGCGAGTCAGGTGAAATATCGGGTTTTCGCTATCCCGAAGAAATCATCGACTCTAATTATTTCGATATATTTCGTGTGGTGCCAATTGGTGGCGAAAAACGCGAGGCTATTATAACATCGATTCTTAAGGACTATCTGTTCCCCGTCTACGGGAACGAAAAACTGATACGTCCAGATTTAATCCTTCGACAAATATCCCGCAAATATAAATTTAGGTTTATCAACGTGCCGCTAGAGGTGAATGTCCGTGAGGCCAATGGCTATACCGCCAACATATATCGTTTTCGAGTTACCAGCCCAAGAAGTTTTTACCACTACTTTCGCGAGGAAATTAACGAGAACTATCAATATAATCGCAATAAAAAAATTTTCTATTACTATACTCGATATATCCGATATGCCTTGCACTGCCGTATCAACCTTTTTAGCCAGTCGGGAGAAGTTAAAAACAAACTGTTGTGGTTAGCGGCGCTTCCCTCTGGGGTGCTCGGTTGGATAAAAGACGTTATCCAGAAAAAAAACATGGCAATTTGATTTGGATTATCATTAATTGCAATTCAATAATCACGAATAACATGCCAATAACAAATAGCGCACCATCACCAATCCAGCGCTTCACCGGCACCCTGGTATCGCGACTCTATAATGTACAAACGGTCGCGGACGGGGCTTATCGGTCGGCACAGATATACCATAGTCATCTGCCCTTGATTCTCGATCGCTACCAGATCGGCAGCCTGTTAAACCTTCGCGGCAAGCACCCCAATAGCCCGTGGTATAAAAAAGAACAAAGTGTGTGCAAATCCAAAGGGGTCCAACACCTAAGCGCCATTTTAAACTCAAGATGGATACCCCTCCAAAAAGACCTGGTCGAACTGTTCGAAGCCTTCGAGACAGCACCGCGGCCCATACTCATGAAATGCTCTGGTGGCGCCGACCGTACCAGCTTAGCCAGCGCCCTATTCATTTTGTTCCAAGCCACTACGGAACCATCTAAGCGCAAGCTTATAGAGACAATCCAAATCGCCAAACGCCAGATCCGGTTTTTCCCCTATTTACACCTGCCCAAAAAACATCAGCGCTGGATTAAATATTTTCTGGATTTTTACGTCGAAGACCACGACAACCTGAACCCAGTTGAGTGGGCACAACAAGGCTATCAGTGGGAACACTTTGCGAAATACATGTTGGACCGCGGCCTATCAGGCTACTGGGCTGGGCCCTATCTTGAAGAACAAAAGGGCAGTTAAATATGCACTGCATATTATAGAGATGCGCTGGGTCTTTGCCATTTGCCTATGGCTATGTCCTAATACGCACGATACCCAAAAACAAGGACTTTGTCGCCAGTGGAGGCTTTGGGGCCCCCACTGAACAAGTCTTAAGAGCACTTCTATTACTCCCCCTCTCCCTCCGGGAGAGGGCTAGGGTGATGGGCGTAAACAAAACTGAGGCACTAATTTTATTATCCCCTTATCCCCGGACCGAGTCCGGGACAGGCTCTAACCTTCTCCCGGGGGGAGAAGGAATTATCAATTAATAGCAGTGCCCTTAATTTAAATATTCTGAGCAAGACCCATTGGAAGCCACCATCACAATTGACCATCAGACCGGACCACGTTGGGGCTATAGGCTGGGCCTAGCCGGTCTATTTATGTTCGCACTGTTTGCGCGAATGATCCCCTCCCTGGCCTATTCCGGTGTCCTGTTTATGGTTGTCGGCTTTATTGGATCGTTACCCTACACCTGGCCAACAATACGTCGAGACCGTTTGTTCCAGCTTTTATGTGGTTTTGGAGTCTATTTGGCATTGCTAACTGGCTGGGCCATCTGGCGGTTCCCGGAAACGGCACCACTACAACTAAAAGACGCCTGGTCATTAATACAACTATTTTTATTGCTGGCCGCAGCCTGGTGGCTGGGCGCCAAGGAGTCTCGTATCACAACCATCCTGCTTCTGGCCATGCTGGGATTTATTGTGAAGTCGCTTTATGTCCTGGATATAACGCAATGGCTTGCCATTGTTCAAGGACAGATCCGTGTCGGTCTGGGCATGAATATTGTCCCCTTTGGATTTTACTGCGCCACCGGCGTAATTGGCCTGATACTGATGGCTTCACGCTTTTGGGGCAGCCCCCATCGACCTGTCCTATTTGGGCTACGGATGATTGCCTGGGGCCTGCTCCTGGGTCTGCTGATTGAAGGGGTCATTGTATCTCAGTCACGAATAACCTGGTTGGCGCTGGTCTTAGTGTTACCACCGCTACTGGCTTGGTATCTATACAAGACATTAAGACACTTCCAATTACGGCACTATAAAATATTTATTGTGGGTGGATTAACGACCATCGGCCTGGTGACCACGGTGTTGGTGATAAATCTAAACACTTTCAAACAACGTTTCATGGACGAGCGGAACACCATCAATATGATGTTGGATGGAGATTTTTCCAATTTACCCTACCACAAGGAAAGCAGTGTCGGTGTACGCGCCCACCTGTATCGATACGGATTCAACAAATGGATAGAACGGCCACTGTTTGGCTGGGGACCAGGATCGAGTAAATGGCTGATTGAGAAACAGGCTCAGAAAGAACTGCGCCAATGGCCACACTTACACAATACCTACCTTGAAGTACTGATGCGACTGGGAATAGTGGGCGCCCTGTTTTTTATTGGCATCCTATGGCTACTGTTGCGCTCCATCCGTCGCGCCCATCTATCAGGTCGGCTTCCGACGGATCTCTATCTGTTTCTACTCGGCGTCTTCGGCATGTCCCTGATCTGGAGTATAGGCGAATTTCGCCTGGTTCATGCCGATTGGCATTTCTATTGGTTACTGTTTGGTGGCATCGCCTATACCTATGCCCTACACAACCAACGCCCTCAAGTCGAAGAGTGTTAGACCATATAAAGATTTATTAATTCTTCGACGCAAAGGTGCTAACCTCGGTATACTCCACAAGATTTGCTAGAATCCCTGCCTCACCCTACAAGCCTATAAGACACATACCTAGAGGTCAGACCACTGAGTTTATTGCACACTCCACCCCAGCGTATTTTGATTATACGTTTGAGCGCCCTGGGCGATTTGGTGATGTCTTCACCGCTCATCCGCATGCTGCGGGACAGTTACCCCCAGGCCCATATTGTCTGGCTGGTTCAGGACGAGGGTGCCGATCTGCTGTCTGCCAACGCTGACCTGGACGAGGTCATGATCTTGCCGCGCCGACACTGGCGCGAACTTTGGCGTGAGTATCGTTGGCTGAAGTTGGCGAGAGAGATCTACGACTTTAGCGTCACCCTACGCAAGCGGCAATTCGACACCGTCCTTGACCTTCAAGGGCTTTTAAAGAGCGCGATTTGGGCTCGATTAAGCAAGGCTCGTCAACGCCTGGGCTTACGATCCCGGGAAGGCAGTGGTGTGCTGATGACCCATGTTATCAACGCACCACGGGGTGATCGCCGCATTGGCTCTGAGTATCGTTATCTTGCCGATCAGTTCGGCCTTAAAGGGGCATTTACCATGCACATCGCCCTTTCCAACAATGACGACCAATATGGCCATCACGCCAAGGTCTCGTTTGGACCCTATGTTGTTCTTTGTCCGTTTACCACGCGCCCACAAAAACATTGGTTTGATGATTTCTGGGTGCAACTGGTGCAACAGCTACAACAAAATAATCTCAAGTGCCTTATGCTGGGTGGACCCGGCGACAGGCTTGCGGCCCAAAAGATATTGGATCGCAATGATCTGGATATCGTCGACATGACGGGGCATACAAGCCTACGCCAGGCAGCGGCCCTCATCCACTATGCCAAACTCCTTATTGGCGTAGATACGGGCCTCACCCATATGGGCATCGCCCTTGACACCCCCACCATTGCACTATTTGGTTCCACCTGCCCCTATCAAGATACTGGTAAAGATAATGTGCAGGTTCTCTACAAGAAATTGGATTGCTCGCCCTGCCGTCGCCATCCAACTTGTAAGGGCGAATACACCTGTATGAGGTCACTCAAACCAGCTGATGTGGCGGCGACCGCACAAACGTTATTGGAATCTTCGTGAGCCATTTTATGCGTGTTGTACACGTAGAGACCGGCACCAATCTTTATGGTGGTGCCTTGCAGGTGCTGTATTTACTTGAGGGCCTGAACGAACACCAAGTAGAGAATGTTCTGGTTTGTCCAGACTCCAGTAAGATCGGCAGTGCAACGCAGGGATTGGCCAACAAAATTTATCCTGTCCCCATGGCGGGGGATTTAGACCTGATGTTTATATTTCGACTGTGGCGAATACTGCGATCTGAGCGTCCAGATCTTCTTCACTTGCATAGCCGCCGGGGCGCCGATGTGCTCGGTGGGATCGCGGGCCGTCTTGCCGGCATACCGGTGGTGCTATCACGGCGGGTAGATAACCCGGAAGGGGGTACATGGACAGCCATCAAATATCGACTTTACCGTAAGGTCATCACCATATCTCAGAATATTCGCGAGGTGCTCTTACAGGCCGGGGTACCAGCCCACAAGGTTGTTTGCGTACCCAGTGCAGTGGATGTTGGCGCCTATGGGCACAGCTGCGATCGCCTGTGGTTCGAATCAGAATTCGGGCTCCCACCACAAGCCAAAGTCTGCGCCATAATCGCCCAACTCATCCCACGTAAAGGGCATCGATATCTTCTCGAGGCATTTCAAGAGATTTCTGAGGCCCTGCCCAACTGCCATCTACTGGTTTTTGGGAAAGGCCCCCTGGAAAACAAACTACAACAACAATGCCATCACCTGGGTATTGAGTCCCGGGTCCATTTTCTTGGTTTCCGTAAAGACCTGGCGAGGTATCTGTGTTGTGTTGACGTGGTGGTACACCCTGCCGAGCTGGAAGGTCTGGGCGTTTCCTTGCTACAGGCCGCCGCTGCTGGCGTGCCTATAGTTGCCACTGCCACAGGCGGCATCCCCGAAATCGTCCATCATGGCGTTAATGGCTATCTGGTTCCAGTGGGCGATATAGGAGGGCTTACCAAGCACATTATCAGCCTGCTAACTAACCCCGAGCTCACACAGCGCCTGGGCGCAGCGGGTCGAGAGATCGCCAACAAATCTTTTTCCATCGCGTCGATGGTACAGGGCAATCTACGGCTCTATTCCGAACTCCTGGATGTCTCGCAGGCAAACTAAAAAACCTCTGAATGACGCTCAACCGCCGAGGTCGCCAAGCCAATAGATTGTCGATTCTCAAAAGAAAATGCTTAGTGTCCTTGGCGGTTCAAGTTCAATTGATCAGAATTTCCCTAAGCTATCAGCCAATTATTGACCCGTGAAACTAAAAATTGGGTGTCCACTGAAAGAAATTGGCAGAAAAGACATGACAATCAAGGTGTTTAGCGTCTATGCTTCCGGCACCGATTGAGACCCCATCAATAATATAGGAGGCTAAGATTATGGTCACCGTACTTGTCCTGAACAACAAAGGCGGCTGCGGCAAGACAACGATAGCCACCAATCTGGCTAGCTGTTTTGCAAGCAAGGGGCGTCAAACCATTTTATTTGACCTGGATCGTCAACGCTCCAGCGTGCATTGGTTAGATCAGCGTGCCGAGTGGCGCAACAAAATCACCGCCGAATCGGCATGGAGCCAAAGACGTTTCCCACCCGGTACCGAGTGGGTCATCATGGATGCCCCCGCCCAGATTCAAGACATTGAACTGCAGGGTTTATTGAATCGCGTTGATATTATGTTGATCCCGGTGCTGCCGTCACCCATCGATATACGCGCCGCCGCAGACTTCATTGGACAACTCATTCTTGATGGTAAAATCCAGCACCGGGATAGTCGCATGGGCATCATTGCCAATCGCCTTCGTGAGCGTACCCATGTTTCTCAAAAATTGCTCAAATTCCTCAATAGCCTGAGTATCCCCATGGTTGCCCAGCTAAGGGACACCCAAAACTACCTCCATGCCGCAGAGCGGGGAATCGGCATCTTCGAAATGGAACCCGCGCTAGTCAAACAGGACCTGGCCCAATGGCAAGGCTTGGTGCGCTGGCTGGAACGACGCCAGCAGACCGAGGCCACTCGACAATCTATCCAGCAGTCCCCCATTCCAGTCTAAACAGCTATCAGGATTTTTACCCCAAATTAGGGTCGTAAACGGGGGCAAATCCACGCAACTCACAGAAAACAATAACAAAATGGCCATCTTGGGGCTTGAAAGCGGCCTGAGAAACAGGGAGAATGGTTCACTCTTTGCTCCACCCACATGGTGGGTAATCCCACATATATCCAGGTACAATTATGGCTGAGTGATACAGCCGATTGGCCTGTGGTAAAACGCCGGTCCAGTCAGGTGGTCCAAAGAATCCAATAATCAGGTTTACCGCCCCAAGGCGGTCACAGGCAATCCGTTAGATACAATCTACGGTTGCCTGACAACAGGGCTCAAGAGGTATGAACGGATGAGTAAGATAAAAATCGCAATAGTCGGCATAGGTAACTGCGCCAGTTCGCTTTTGCAAGGCATCAACTATTACAAAGGCAAGGACGAAGGCAGTGCTACCGGATTGATGCACTGGGCTATAGGCGGTTACAGTCCTTGTGATATCCAGGTAGTGGCTGCATTTGATATTGATAAACGAAAAGTAGGTAAGGACGTAGCTGAGGCCATTTTCTCAGAACCCAACTGTACAATCATTTTTTGCTCTGATATCAAACAAACGGGGGTCACCGTCCGCATGGGCAAAACCCTTGATGGCTATGCAGAACACATGCAGGATTACGATGACAGGCACAGCTTTGTGCCAGCAGGCCTGCCAGAGCCCTCTGCCGAAGACGTAATCCAGGCCTTAAAAGACTCTGACACAGAGATTCTCATGAATTATCTTCCAGTCGGGTCTGAGGAAGCGACAAAATTTTACGCTCAATGCGCCCTTGATGCCGGAGTGGCCTTTGTGAATAATATACCGGTATTTATCGCCAGCGATCCCGTATGGGCTAAACGATTTGAAGAAAAAAACATCCCTATAATCGGCGATGACATCAAGGCCCAGCTCGGCGCCACCATAACCCATCGCACCCTGACTGATTTGTTCAGAAAACGCGGTGTGTCCCTGGATCGAACCTACCAGCTCAATACCGGTGGCAATACCGATTTTTTGAATATGCTGAATCGCAGCCGCCTCGCGTCGAAGAAAAAGTCCAAAACTGAAGCAGTACAATCCGTCACCGAACAACGCCTAGACGATGATAATATTCACGTCGGTCCTAGCGATTACGTTGCTTGGCAGAAAGACAATAAAGTATGCTTTATCCGCATGGAGGGCAGACTATTCGGTGACGTACCCATGAACATTGAAATGCGCCTTTCGGTGGAAGATTCGCCCAACTCCGCTGGGGTCGCCATTGATTCCATCCGTTGCGCCAAGCTTGCCTTAGAACGTGGTGAAGGTGGCATCCTGCACGCGCCCTCTGCCTACTTGTGTAAACACCCACCCCGTCAGTTCACTGATGATGAAGCGTACCGTATGACCGAGGCTTTTATTGACAGTAGCTGGGGAGAAAAACGAAATGAAGTGCCTGATCATAGCGGCCAGTCAGGAAAGCAGGCTATCTCAGAAGGGTGATTCCAACCCCTTAATCCCCCCTTTTTTGTGGTGGGGAGAGACCCCGATTATTGAACACGTCATCGGCTCTGTCACTGCCGCAGAGATAAATAGCTTTTGCGTAATGACCGAGGCTTTTATTGACAGTAGCTGGGGAGAAAAACGAAATGAAGTGCCTGATTATAGCGGCCGGCCAGGGAAGCAGGCTATCTCAGAAGGGTGATTCCAAGCCTTTAATCCCCCTGCTGGGGACCCCGATCATTGAACATGTCATCGGCTCTGTCACTACCGCAGGGATAAACGACTTTTGCGTGGTGACAGGCTTTAATGGCAAACCGGTTAGAGACTTTCTTGACGATCTTGCCAACCGTTGCCCAGTCACCATTACCCATATTAACAACGACGCGTGGAAACAGGGTAATGGGCTTTCCGTACTTAAGGCACGAGACACCCTGACAGAACCCTTTATTCTGGTGATGTGTGATCATCTATTTGATCCCGCCATTTTGCGTGATCTTATTAAGGTTCCACCCATCGCAGATGCCGTCACATTGGCAGTAGACTTTGACCTCAAGAGCCCCCAGATTGACATGGAAGATGTCACCAAGGTCCTGGTCAATGATGAAGAAAAAGTGGAGGCCATAGGCAAGGAACTAACAAGTTTCAATGCCTTCGATACGGGAATCTTTTATTGCACCGGCGCCCTGTTTGGCGCCATAGAATACAGTCAGACGCAGGGCGATACCAGTTTGAGTGGTGGGATCAGACGACTGGCCTCACAAGGCAAAGTGAATATATTCGACATCGGCGGTCACTTCTGGATTGATGTAGACGACCCCCAAGCATACGGCAAGGCCGAACAGGCGCTTCAGTCTCAAGCCGAGGCGATCTAGCCCCTCTATGGTAGCAACATTTTTCACCACAGAGGACACAGAGAGTTTGTAACGCACTATTTTACCCCCTCAATGGGGGGGGGTAGACCAAAGCCTGTGACCTCCGTGCCCTCTGTGGTGAATAAAAGAGCATAACAAAAGAAGTGCCGCCTAAATTCTGGGCACTACAGGTCTCCTATAGCTATTTTGCACAATGATCCGCACTTAATAATTCTAATCCAAGAAAAAGGCCGTCGAATACGGCCTTTTTCTTGCTAGCGGATAAATATTCTCAAGCTTCTTTTTTCTTTGCCTTTTTCTTTTTTTCAGCTTTGGGTGCCGCTTTCTTGGCAGGTTTATCCTTTGCGCTATCCGCCTTCTTTGAAGCAGAATCGGCCCCCTGCTCTGAGGATCTTTCAGGTCGATCGACTAACTGGACAATAGCCATGGGCGCGGTATCTCCGGCACGAAATCCGTGTTTGAGGATGCGCAAATAACCACCGGGTCGATTCTTGTAATATACACCCAGATCGTTAAACAGTTTGCCCACAATCTCTCTATCGCCCAAGCGAGAAAATGCCAGACGACGATTGGCTACACTAGCGATCTTGCCAAGGGTAATCAGAGGCTCGGCCACGCGGCGCAATTCCTTGGCCTTGGGCAAGGTTGTACGTATCTGTTCATGCCGAAACAGGGATACCGCCATGTTCTTGAACATAGCCTTTCGGTGGCTGCTGGTGCGGTTCAGCTTACGGCCGCTTTTTTGATGGCGCATGGTTATTAAAGTCCTGTTTCTTCAACTATTGCGGGTAGCGCTTCGGGTGGAAGATCCCGTAAAGATGCGGGCGGCCAATTCTCCAGCCTCATTCCTAAAGATAATCCACGTTGGGCGAGTACATCCTTAATTTCGGTAAGCGATTTTTTGCCAAGGTTGGGGGTCTTTAATAGTTCGACCTCACTACGTTGAATTAAGTCACCAATGAAAAATATATCTTCGGCCTTCAAACAGTTTGCAGAACGGACTGTGAGTTCCAGGTCATCTACTGGCCTTAACAACAAGGGGTCAAATTCAGGCTCATCCTCTTCAGCCTTCTCCGTAGCCGTCTCTTCCAAATTTACGAATATGGAGATCTGCTGATGGAGTATGGCGGCAGAATTTCGAATGGCCTCTTCGGGATCAATCGTACCATCGGTTTCAATGTCGACTACCAATTTATCAAGATCAGTGCGCTGTTCAACACGAGCACTCTCTACCGAGTATGCCACCCGCCTCACTGGGCTAAAAGAGGCGTCCAGCTGCATAACACCGATAGCCTTGCCCTCGTCGCCACTGGTGCGCGCATCTACTGTTTGATAACCACGCCCACTGCTGACTGTGAGCTCCATTTCAATGGAACCCCCTTTGGTCAGGTTGGCAATAATATAATCCTGGTTCACCACTTCCACATCGTGCTCTTCGGTAATGTCACCGGCAGTGACCGGACCAGGACCCTTTTTACTCAGCTTAAGCACCGCACTATCACGACCGTGCATGCGAATCGCTACGTTTTTCAGGTTGAGAAGAATCTCGAAGACATCTTCCAGTACACCGTCAATACTTGAATACTCATGCAATACACCATCAATCTTGACCTCGGTTACCGCACAACCTGGCATAGAGGACAGCAAAATACGCCTTAGGGCGTTACCCAAGGTATGCCCGAAACCCCGCTCCAGGGGTTCAAGCGTGATACGCGCACGCGTTGCATCCAGTTGCTGCACGTCTATCAGACGCGGCTTGAACAAATTTTCAGCTGGAGCTGTCATAGTGTTCCCTCGTTAGAACGTAAGCTAGTTACTTGGAATATAGCGCCACAACTAAAGACTCGTCGATCTCTGGAGGTAGATCGCTACGATCGGGGATAGTTTTATACACTCCCGACATGGCTTTAATATCAACCTCGACCCAATCTGGCAAGCCTCGTTGCTCCGCAGCCTCAAGCGCGCCTTTGACGCGCATTTGCGATCTGGCGCCTTCAGTCATCGTAATCTTATCTTCCGCTGCTACTTGATAAGATGCAATATTGACCCTTTTCCCATTCACCAGTATGGCGTTATGCCGAACCAATTGACGTGCCTCACTACGTGAGGCGCCAAAACCCATACGAAAGACCACATTATCCAAGCGGCTTTCCATAATCTTCAGCAGGTTTTCGCCGGTAGATCCTTTGCGGCGATCAGCCTCCTCGTATGAGGAGGCAAACTGCTTCTCAAGCACGCCATAGATACGGCGCAACTTCTGCTTTTCACGCAACTGCAGACCATAGTCCGATTGGCGCATACGGCGTCTTTGGCCATGCTGACCAGGCGCATAATCTCGTTTTTCAATTGGACATTTATTGGTGAAACACTTTTCCCCCTTGAGGAAAAGTTTTCCACCTTCACGCCTACACTGACGACAAACCGGACCAATATAACGTGCCACTTATCTTCTCCAATTCAAACGCGTCGACGTTTCGACGGACGACAGCCATTGTGCGGAATCGGTGTCACATCACTGATGTTACTGATTTCGAAACCGATCGAATTTAGTGCGCGTACAGCAGATTCTCTACCGGGACCCGGCCCTTTAACACGAATCTCAAGATGCTTTACGCCCATTTCTTGTGCGGCCTTACCCGCTCTTTGTGCGGCAACCTGGGCCGCAAAGGGTGTACTCTTACGAGAACCTCGGAAACCCGAACCACCAGCGGTTGCCCAGCACAACGCATCCCCATGACGATCAGTAATCGTCACGATCGTATTATTAAAAGACGCATGGATATGTGCCACGCCCTCGGAAACGTTCTTCTTAACCCGTTTCTTGGTGGGTTTATTACTGTTCGACTTTGCCATAGTTCAGCCTATCTCTTAATCGGTTTGCGGGGTCCCTTGCGGGTACGCGCATTGGTTATGGTACGCTGCCCTCTCACCGGCAGCCCACGGCGATGCCGTATGCCTCGATAAGCGCCTAAGTCCATCAAACGCTTGATATTCATTGTCACCTCGCGGCGTAAATCACCTTCAATGACATACTTGCCCACTTCGGTGCGAAGCTTTTCTGCATCGGCCTCTGTCAGATCTTTAACTTTGGTGTCACCTTCAACACCCACCACCACGCAAATCTTCTTGGCACATGAACGTCCAATACCATAGATAGACGTAAGTGCAATAACTAGATGTTTATGGTTTGGGAGATTGATCCCCGCTATACGAGCCATTTATGCTATCTCCAGTATTTTTTGAGCATGGGCACGTCGCCCTAACCCTGCCGTTGCTTATGGCGAGGATCAGAACACACTACCCGCACCACGCCTTTACGCCGGATGATCTTACAATTTCGGCATAGCTTTTTAACTGACGCTCTAACTTTCATTGTCTTAACTCCAATACCAACCCTGCACCATTAACGAGGTAGACCGAGTCCACCACTAAGATTGGCCTTTTTCAAGAGACTTTCGTACTGCCTCGACATCAAGTGGGACTGGATCTGTGATATGAGGTCCATGATCACCACAACAATTATCAACAACGACGTGCCGCCAAAGTAAAACGGCACAGAATAATAAACTATCAAAAACTCCGGTATCAAACTCACGAAGGTAATATACAGTGCGCCAATCAGCGTTAAGCGTGACATTACGCTATCAATATAACGCGCGCTTTGATCGCCTGGCCTAATTCCCGGTATAAAGGCACCCGAACGTTTCAGGTTATCTGCCATTTCTTTGGGGTTAAAGATCAACGCCGTATAAAAGAAACAGAAAAATAAAATCGCGCCGGCATAGGCCATCACATAAACCGGCTCGCCCGGCTGCAGGGTGGTGGCCAAATCACTCAGCCAGCGCATGCCTTCAGACCGCCCCAGCAAACTGCCTATGCTGGACGGAAACAAAATAATACTCGAAGCAAAAATGGGTGGAATCACACCTGCCATATTCACCTTTAAGGGCAAATGGCTACTTTGCCCGGCAAACATTTTTCTACCCTGTTGTCGCTTGGCATAATTCACTGTAATTCGCCGCTGCCCGCGCTCTACAAAAACCACGAATCCGGTCACCGCAATCGTGCCGGCAAATAACAACAATATTCCCAGTGGGCTAAACTGTCCGGTACGGGCCAATTCCAGGGTTCCACCTATGGCCGAGGGCAGGCCAGCAACAATACCGGCAAATATCAACAGCGAAATACCGTTACCCACGCCCCGTTCAGTCATCTGCTCGCCCAACCACATCAAGAACATGGTACCCGTTACCAGGGTCACCACCGTAGTGATCTTAAACCCCAGGCCCGGGGTCAATACCACCTGGCTGCTCCCCACCGATTGGCTTTCCATGGCGATAGCGATACCCAAACCCTGAAAGGTGGCCAGGATGACTGTACCGTAACGGGTGTACTGGGTAATCTTACGGCGTCCGGACTCACCCTCCTTCTTCAATTGTTCTAGGCTGGGTATCACCGCAGTCATCATTTGCATGATGATGGAAGCGGAGATATAGGGCATCACACCCAGGGCAAACAACGACAATCGTTTCAGAGCCCCACCAGAAAACATATTAAAGACATCAAGGATCGATCCTTGGGTCTGCTCAAAAAATTGTTCCAGGGCGATGGCATTAATCCCCGGTACGGGAATGAATGCGCCCACACGAAAGACAATCAGTGCACCCAGCACAAAAAATATACGCTGTCGCAGCTCGGTATGTTTACCGATACCGCCTACACCTAGTGCCTTCGGCGCTGCCATTATGCCTCTACCTTACCGCCTGCCTTGTTAATCGCTTGTTCGGCGCCCTTGGTCAAGACCAAACCGCGCACAGTCACCGCCCGGCTTAATGAACCGGTATTCAATATTTTAACCCGCTTGACCACCCGTGGAATCAGATTGAGGTCTTTTAGCACAGCAAGATCAATAACGTCTGCGCTGACTTTCTCCAGGGTATGCAACCTGATCTGGGCGCTCAGCCTACTGCGCCTCGATCTGAAGCCACGCTTGGGAAGACGCCGCTGCAAGGGCATTTGACCACCCTCAAAACCCACCTTGTGGTATCCACCAGAGCGAGATTTCTGTCCCTTATGGCCTCGACCACAGGTTTTGCCCGTTCCAGATCCGGTGCCACGACCAACGCGCTTGCGGCAGGTGTTGGCTCCCTTTGCGGGACTTAGGGTATTCAAGCGCATCTTATATGCCCTCACACTTCAACATGTAGGATATCTGATTGATCATCCCACGATTTTCCGGAGTATCGATCACATTGACCGTATGGTGCATGCGCCGTATACCTAAACCGCGTGCGCAAGCGATGTGGCTTTTCTTGCGGCCAATCAAACTACGCACCAAGGTTACTGTAATCTTTTTTTGTGTTGCCACGTTCCCAAAACCTCTCTATGCCTGCTAGGCCAGATCCTTAAGCTTAAGCCCACGTTTGGCGCTGATTTCTTGCGGACTGCGTCCCGCCGCTAAACCCTTAATGGTAGCCCGTACCACATTAACTGGGTTCGTAGAACCAATACATTTGGCCAACACGTCTTGTATCCCTGCTGCTTCGAATACAGCACGCATGACGCCTCCGGCAATAATGCCAGTACCTTCTGATGCAGGCTTCATTACCACCTTGGTCGAACAGTGGCGGCTCTCAACATCATGAAAGAGTGTAACTTTATTCCGGTTGATACGAATCATGCTCTTACGGGCTTCTTCCATGGCTTTTTGTATTGCTACGGGTACTTCCCGGGCTTTACCACGACCCATACCGACACGACCCTTACCATCACCTACCACCGTCAAGGCAGTAAAACCAAATAGACGTCCACCCTTGACGACCTTTGCAACGCGTCGAACACTGACGAGCTTTTCCTGCAGATCAGAATCACTTTCTGTTTTAAAGTTGGCTGCCATTAGTTCGTCCTCAGAATTTCAAACCATTTTCACGGGCGGCATTGGCCAATGCCTGAATCCGGCCGTGATACTTAAAGCCAGAACGATCAAACGCCACACGGGTGATCCCAGCGCTCTTGGCCTTCTCTGCCACACGTTTGCCAACCACCTTCGCCGCTTCTGCATTGCCACCATGCTTGATGGCTCCGCGAATTTCTTTCTCTATGGTGGAAGCGCTTGCCAGCACCCGATTACCATCGGCGCTAATCACCTGAGCATAGATATGCCGTGGCGTACGATACACACACAACCTGTCTACATGCAGCTCCCGAATTTTGGCTCGCGTTTTACCCGCTCGGCGTAGTCGTACTGTACGTTTATTCTTCATAGTCGCTTGCTCGTTTTATATCTAAAGCTGATAATTACTTCTTCTTGGCCTGCTTGCGTACCACATGCTCGTCACTATAACGGATGCCCTTGCCCTTATAGGGCTCGGGTGGCCTATAGGCGCGAATCTCTGCCGCCACTTGGCCTACTTTTTGTTTGTCCACACCCTTTACAACGATCTCTGTCTGAGTGGGGGTTTCGACAGTAATACCCTCCGGGATGGTATGGGCCACCGGATGAGAAAAACCTAGAGTCAAGTTTAACTTTTTGCCCTGTACCTGAGCGCGATAACCCACCCCGATAATGGTCAGTTTCCTCTCGAAACCCTGGGACACTCCGTGAACCATATTGTTCACCAGCGCCCGAGTGGTCCCGGCCATAGCATCTGCCTGACTTTCCTGCCCCACCACAGCAATACTCAAAACATCACCATTTTGCTCTACACGCACAGCAGGATGGGTACGCAAGGACAGTTCACCTTTGGGGCCCTTGACGCTGATGGCCTCCTGGCTTAAAGAGACATTGACACCACTTGGTACCGGTATCGGATTTTTCGCTATCCTAGACATAATATTTTCCACTCAGGATCAGATGATCCGGCAGAGTACCTCCCCGCCAACACCGGCCTCACGTGCCGCACGATCTGTCATAATGCCCTTGGATGTTGAGACTATAACAACCCCCATACCACCCAACTCCTGAGGTATAGTGTTTTTATCCCGATACACCCGTAGTCCTGGCCGGCTGACACGCTTGATCTTCTCAATCACCGGTTTACCCTGATAATACTTAAGCGTAATCTTGAGGGTCGGTTTCGAACCTTCCTTAACACCAAATTCCTCAATGTAGCCTTCGTCTTTTAGAACAGCGGCAATTGCCCGCTTCAACTTGGAAGACGGCATGCTCACGGCAACCATGCCTGCTTTATGACCGTTGCGTATGCGGGTCAACATATCCGCGATGGGGTCTGTCATACTCATAATTTTACCAACTCGCTTTAACTACACCAGGGGCCGCACCTTGCATTATGACCTCCCGTAATTTATTCCGGCATAATCCAAATTTTCTATAATAACCACGTGGGCGCCCGGTTAGATTGCAACGATTACGCATGCGAGACGGGCTGGCATTGCGCGGTAATTTTTGCAACGCCTGGATGGCTGCTTGCTTTTCGTCGAAATTCAAATTCGGGTCCTTCACCTTCGCCTTTAAGGTGGCACGTTTCTCAGCGAAACGCACTACTGTCGCGCTGCGCTTCACATCCCGTGCAATCATTGACTTCTTGGCCATAAGACTTATCCTTTTCCTTTGATCGGAAAATTGAAGGCCTTTAACAAAGCCTCACACTCTTCATCGCTCTTCGCGGTGGTGGTAATCGTAATATCCATCCCGCGCAGGGCATCAATTTTGTCATAGTCAATCTCAGGGAACACAATTTGCTCCTTAAGCCCCATGGAATAATTACCGCGGCCATCAAACGATTTAGCGGGTAATCCCCGGAAATCCCTAATACGCGGTATAGCGATCGTGATAAGGCGGTCCAGAAACTCATACATACGATCCCGCCGCAATGTTACCTTGCAGCCAATGGGCCAACCGTCACGTATCTTAAACCCGGCAATAGACTTGCGCGCATAAGTAACCACGGCCTTTTGGCCCGCGATCTTTTCCATATCTTTAATCGCTACATCTACAATCTTTTTGTTGGCCACGGCCTCACCCAATCCCATATTAAGGGTGATCTTGCTGATACGTGGGATTTGCATCGCACTGGTGTATTTGAATTTCTCCCGCAAAGCCGGAGCCACCTTTTCCTGATAAATTTTATGAAATCTCGCCATGGTTTATCTACTACTTAAATGTCAACGACTTCGCCGTTTGACTTGAAAAATCTCACTCGGCGCCCGTCTTCCAGAGTCTTAATACCAACCCGATCCGCCTTTTTAGTGGCGGGATTATACAAAGCAACATTTGACAGATGGATAGATGCCTCTTTCTCCACAATGCCGCCAGCAATACCCTTGTTGGGATTAGGCTTGGTGTGTCTCTTTACAAGATTAATGTTATCCACCAGCGCCCGATCAAAATCCAACATCTTGAGTACGGTACCGCGTCTGCCACGATCACGGCCTGCAAGCACAATGACTTCATCACCTTTTCGTATCTTATTCATGCCTCTACCCAGATCTAAAGCACTTCAGGCGCCAAAGAAATAATCTTCATAAATTTTTCAGTCCTGAGCTCGCGTGTAACTGGCCCGAATATACGTGTCCCGACGGGTTGTAATTGGGCGTTAAGCAAGACTGCCGCATTTTTGTCAAAACGTATTAGTGAACCGTCACTACGGCGTACACCCTTCGCGGTACGCACAATCACCGCATTGTATACCTCACCCTTTTTAACGCGTCCATTGGGTATAGCCTCTTTCACGCTGATCTTGATGACATCACCAATACCTGCATAGCGGCGCTTGGACCCGCCCAACACTTTTATACACTGGACCCTCTTGGCACCACTGTTATCAGCCACGGTCAATACGCTTTGCATCTGTATCATTATCTAATCCTCGCCGTGTCTAGCTTGCTTTTTCCAGGACTTTAACCAACCGCCAGCTTTTGGTCTTCGACAAAGGCCGGCATTCCTGAATGAGCACTACATCGCCTACGCCACACTCGTTATTTTCGTCATGGGCATGATATTTCGTAGAACGGCGCATAAACTTATGATAAAGCGGATGCTTCAATCGACGCTCCACCATTATCGTAGCACTCTTGTCCATCGCACTGCTGGTTACCTTTCCGGTCAGCGTTCGCGCACGCTTTTCCTTTTCGATCATGATCCCGCTCTCGCTTTTTCTGTCAACACCGTACGAACACGTGCAATATTACGCCGCACTTTTCGTATGATAGTGTGGTTAGCAAGCTGGCCCGTTGCATTTTGCATGCGCAAATTAAACTGTTCACGCAGCAAGTCTTGCAATTCTACATTTAAGTCTTTAGTGGACTTTGCTCTCATTTCATTTGTCTTCATCATGCCACCTGCCGCCTCACAAAACTGGTACGCACTGGAAGCTTGGCGCCGGCCAGACGAAAAGCCTCACGTGCAGTCTCTTCATCAACACCCTGCATTTCATACAAAACATGGCCGGGTTTAACCAAGGCCACCCAATACTCTGGATTGCCTTTGCCCTTACCCATACGCACCTCTAATGGTTTCTTGGAGACCGGCTTGTCTGGAAATACGCGTATCCACACACGGCCGCCACGTTTAATATAGCGCGTCAACGCCCTTCTTGCCGCCTCAATCTGTCTTGCCGTTACTCGACCACGCGTAGTGGCCTTAAGGCCAAAATCTCCAAAACTGACCCGATGACCGCGGGTTGCCACACCGCGATTGCGGCCCTTTTGCTGCTTGCGAAACTTGGTTCTTTTAGGTTGCAACATAATCTACGGCCTTACGCTCTCGCAGCGGCTTTCGCCTCTGCCTCTTCATCAGTACCCGTTTGTTGGTCTTCAACGAAAATCTCGCCTTTAAAAATCCACACCTTTACCCCTATTACACCGTAGGTGGTACTGGCTCGGGCGGTACCATAATCAATGTCTGCACGTAGCGTATGTAAGGGTACGCGGCCCTCGCGGGTCCACTCTGTCCTGGCAATCTCGGCACCGTTTAAACGTCCAGCCACCATAACTTTCATTCCCAACGCACCGAGCCGCATGCCGTTGGTCACTGCTCGCTTCATTGCACGCCGGAACATAATCCGTTTTTCCAGTTGCTGGGCAATATTTTCGGCCACTAATGTAGCATCCAACTCAGGCTTCCTAACCTCTTCGATACTGACTTGCACCGGCAAACCCGTGAGCCTGCCAATCTGCAGACGTAATTTTTCAATGTCTTCACCCTTCTTACCAATGACAATACCCGGGCGTGCGGTATAGATCGTCACATTCATATTTTGCGCCGGTCGCTGTATTAAGATACGGCTGATAGCAGCATTTTTTAACTTGGTCTTAATATAATCACGCACCTTAAGATCGTGAGCCAAATTATCAGCATATTGATGCTTGCCGGCGTACCACATAGCATCCCAGTCCTTAACAATACCGAGGCGCATGCCATTTGGATGAACTTTCTGGCCCATTATTGCCTTCCCCCTTCGTCGCTAACAGTGACACTAATGTGGCTGCTGCGTTTCAAAATTTTTCCTGAACGTCCTTTAGCCCTTGGCCGCCAGCGCTTGAGCGTGGGACCTTCGTTGACAAAGGTCTCGGATACTTTCAACTCGTCAATGTCTGCGCCTTCATTGTGTTCGGCATTGGCAATAGCGGACTCCAATACTTTGCGTACGGGTAAGGCAGCGCGCTTGTTACTAAACTTAAGCACGTTGATGGCTCGCGCTACCGGCAAACCCCTAATCTGATCAGCTACCAGACGAATCTTCTGCGGGGATAAACGGATGTACTTTAATATGGCCTTGGCCTGCATCAGCTATAACTCCTCTACTTGGCCTTCTTAGCGGCAATATGGCCTCTAAACGTTCGCGTTGCCGCGAACTCACCTAACTTATGGCCCACCATATTTTCGCTGATAAGAACCGGCACATGCTGCCGACCATTATGAATAGCGATAGTCAGTCCGACAAAATCCGGCGTAATGGTGGAACGACGAGACCAAGTCTTAATGGGCTTACGACTGTTGGCCGCTTTCGCCGAAACAACCTTTGCGGCGAGATGATGATCAATAAACGGACCCTTACTAATTGAACGTGGCATATGCTTTAACCTTTTTTCTTCCGGCGACGCATGATCATTCCGTCGGTACGCTTGTTGTGCCGAGTCTTGTATCCTTTAGTTGGCACACCCCATGGACTCACTGGATGACGCCCACCCGAAGTACGGCCTTCACCACCACCGTGGGGGTGGTCCACCGGGTTCATGGCTACACCACGTACCGTGGGGCGTATGCCACGCCAGCGCTTGGCGCCGGCCTTGCCCAATTTACGCAAGGAGTGCTCGACATTACCCACTTCACCAATGGTTGCGCGGCAATCCAGATGTATAAGACGCACTTCACCAGAACGTAGGCGTAACTGCGCATAATCTCTTTCGCGCCCCAGATACTGAACAACACTACCCGCAGACCGGCCTATCTGGGCGCCTTTACCCGGTTTCATCTCCACACAATGAACTGTCGTGCCCACAGGTATATTGCGTAAAGGCAATGCATTACCGGGAGCAATGGGCGCCTCGACACCGGCTACGATCTTACTACCCACTTCCAGGCCCTTGGGGGCGATGATATAACGACGCTCACCATCAGCATATATGATCAATGCGAGATGGGCGCTACGATTCGGATCGTATTCCAAACGTTCTACCTTGCCAGGAACACCATCTTTGTTACGGCGAAAATCCACTAACCGATAGTGACGCTTGTGCCCGCCACCACGATGACGCACCGTGATCCGGCCCTTGTTGTTACGGCCACCAGTAGACTGCTTTGACTCAAGCAAGCCGGCATAGGGTTTACCCTTATGCAACTGGGGCGTCACCACCCTGACCATGCCGCGTTGTCCGGGCGTAGTCGGTTTAAGTTTTACGAGTGCCATTATGTGTCCCTATTGCTTACTGCGTGCCCGCAAAGTCGATATCTTGGCCTGGCTTGAGCCTCACATAGGCCTTTTTGCGCGCCTTGCGTCGACCTGGTGTACTACCAAATCGCTTAACCTTACCCTTCATGTTCAACACCTGTACAGATAACACGTCGACATTAAACATCTTTTCTACAGCCCGCTTAATTTCAGGCTTGGTCGCACTGGGCAGCACCTCAAACACAAACTGCTGGTGCTTATCCGCTACCCGGGTTGTCTTCTCGGAAACGTGGGGTGCCCGAATTATCTGAAATAACCGATCGTCGCTCACCCCAACCACTCCTCTATTTTCTTTAATGCATCCACTGTCATGACGACTTTTTCGTGCCTCAACAAACAGTCCGGATTGATATCTGGAACATCGCGCACGTCGACTTTGACGAGATTGCGCCCTGATAGCGCCAGATTCATATCAAAGCTGTCAATCACAATCAACGCATCCATTGCACCTAAGGTATTCAAGGTGTCCGCCAAAATCTTGGTCTTGGGAGATTCCATGACCAACTTGTCTACCACTAGCAAACGATCCTGGCGCAGTAACTCAGATAAAATGGCGCGTATAGCGCCGCGATACATCTTGCGATTAAACTTTTGTTTAAAACTAGTATTCTGGGCCGGGAATGTCCTGCCACCACCGCGCCAAATGGGGCTGCGTATGGTCCCGGCACGAGCGTTACCGGTGCCCTTTTGACGCCAGGGTTTGGCGCCACCACCGCGTACCGCTGCGCGGTTCTTCTGAGCGCGGGTACCCGAACGCTGGCCTGCCTGAAAGGCCACCAGGGCCTGATGGATCAGCGATTCTTTATATTTTACACCAAAGGTTGCATCCGACACGGTCAATTTATCGCCGGCCTTGCCGCCCTTCGCTTCGATTATACTAAGTTGCACCGTGCTACCCCTTAAGCCTGAGCCGCAACAGATTTCACAGACGCCTGAATAAAGACATCTGAACCTGCATTACCAGGAATGGAACCTTTGACCAACATTAAATTCTTTTCTACGTCGATACGCACGATCTTCAGGCCTTGCTGGGTACGACTGGCATCGCCCATATGCCCGGACATCTTCTTGCCTGGAAACACCCGCCCTGGATCCTGGTTCTGTCCAATGGAACCCGGCTTGCGGTGGGCAAGAGAGCAACCGTGGGTGGCGCGACCACCACGAAATCCATATCGCTTCACAACACCGGCATAGCCCTTGCCAATAGAGATACCTTGTATATCCACTTTCTGGCCTGACTCAAATATATCGACTTTTACCTCAGCCCCAGGGGCAATGTCTGCCAGTTCGCCTTCGGCAAGGCGAAATTCTTTGAGGATGCGCCCTGCGACAACACCGGCCTTGGCAAAATGGCCTGCGGCGGGTTTGCCCACACGGCTGGGGCGACGTTCGCCCACAGTCATCTGCACTGCGGCGTAACCGTCTTTAGCAACCGTCTTGACCTGGGTCACCCTGTTTGGCATCACCCCGAGAACGGTCACCGGTGTCGAAGAACCGTCTTCGGCAAACACCCGACTCATCCCGATCTTTTGTGCAATTAACCCAATTGGCATATCTTTTCTCTTGTGTTTTATCCTGTTAACTTAACTTTATTTCAACATCTACGCCTGCAGCCAGATCAAGTTTCATCAGCGCGTCCACGGTCTTTTCGGTGGGCTCAATGATGTCCATGATGCGCTTATGGGTGCGAATCTCAAATTGGTCGCGGGATTTCTTGTCCACATGAGGTGAACGCAACAAGGTGTACCTTTCGATCTTGGTCGGAAGCGGGATCGGTCCCTTGACCAACGCACCCGTGCGCTTAGCGGTTTCCACAATCTCCACAGCAGACCGATCAATCATGCGGTGATCGAAAGCCTTTAATCGTATGCGTATCTTCTGATTTTCCATTTTTTCAATCTCTATTTATTCATTTATTCAATAACTTTAGACACCACACCCGCACCTACAGTACGGCCACCTTCACGAATGGCAAAACGTAAACCCTCTTCCATCGCGATCGGCGCAATCATCGATACCAC
>DRJZ01000096.1 GCA_011052015.1 Acidiferrobacteraceae bacterium
AGCAGGGACGACCTGATAGCTGTTTTCTACTACCGGGCTTATTGGAAATTCAAGTCATTGTGTCAACGCAAATCGCTGGTAAATTCGTTGGGAAATCCGGATAAACCCAATAAACACATTGGCAGCCGTTTCGATGATTTTCTCGATGAAGAAGGCCTGCTTGCAGAAGCTGAGGCCTTGGCCACCAAGCGTGTGATCGCATCCCAACTCCGGGAATTGATGAAGGAGCAAAAGCTGAGCAAGATGCAATTGGCCAAACGGATGAAGACCAGCCGTTCCGCTCTGGAACGATTGCTTGATCCCGACAATCCGTCCACTACCCTTTTGACTCTGGAGCGTGCCGCCAAGGCGCTGGGCAAAAGCATCCGGATCGAACTCGCAACCTAGACCAATCTAATCTTAATTCTTATCGCGAGCAAAAGGGGACGGAGTGATTAATTTTTAGGCAAGCGAACAAGAGAGTCGGCAATGCTGCATATACTTAAACAATATTGGCAGGGCTACGGCGTTCTGCACCCTATATTTATCGGTATACTGGTGCTGTTGGGCAGTGTCTTGATGGCTACGCTGCTCGACCTGCAACCGCCTCCCAAATCTTTACCCCCACAGTCTTCAGCAGTACTTCAGGCTCAATATCTGGATCGGCATGGCACGCGTCTCACCGTCACCCGCCAGAACCGCTGGAACATTCACAACGTCGTCCCGCTCCACAACATGCCCGTCCGCCTGCAACAGGCCATCATCCTGGCGGAAGACAAACGCTTTTACGAGCACACCGGGGTAGATTGGTGGGCACGGCTGAGCGCCCTGTGGCAGAACATCAAGGTCGGTCATATCGTGCGTGGCGCCAGCACCATCACCGAGCAAGCAGTCCGTATCCTCCACCCACGACCACGGCATTTCTGGTCCAGATGGATAGAAGGCCTGGAGGCCGCGTGGCTGGAAACAAGATTTACCAAAGCCGACATCCTAGAGTTCTATCTCAACCAAGTGCCCTACGCCCGGCAACGCCGAGGCGTGGCCCAGGCGAGTCTGGACTATTTTGACCGCGACCTGGATACCCTGAACTTCGCCGAAACCCTGGCCCTGGCGATATTGATTCGCGCCCCCAGCCGACTCGATCTGAAAAAATCGACAACACCCATAGCCAGGTCCATGCTTCACCTAACCCAACGCATGCAGGCTTTGGGGCTGCTCAGTGAACAAGAACGCCAGACACTCGCCAATACCCGACTAAAACTTAACGACGGGGAATCACTAGTGGACGCAGCCCACTACGTGAGCCATATAAAGCACCAGCTAGAAATAATCCAGGATCAGCCCAAGATCCGAACCACGCTGGATGCCACCCTGCAAAACCGGGTCCAGGCCCTTTTAGACAATCGCCTTCAACATTTGGCCAAACAAAACGTTAGCGACGGCGCCGTATTGGTCGTGGACCATCTTGACGATCATGTCCTGGCCTGGGTCAACGGTGGCGGCTACAACCGTTCCCGGCAAGGCGGCCTCATCGATGCCATCACCACCCCCCGGCAGCCGGGATCAACACTAAAACCGTTTCTTTACGCCATGGCCCTGGAGAAGGGATGGACCGCCGCCACCCTGATCAATGACTCTCCACTGAGCCAACCGGTGGGCCATGGCCTACATCGATTTCGCAACTACAGCCAACACTACTACGGCCCCCTGCGTCTGCGCGATGCGCTGGCCAATTCGCTCAATATCCCCGCAGTGCGCAGCGTGGCCTTCGTCGATCGCCACCTCTTTTTACAACGCCTGCATCAACTTGGCTTTGCCAGTCTCAAGCAACACCCGGATTTTTATGGCGACGGTCTCGCCCTGGGCAACGGTGAAGTCACCTTGTTGGAGCTGGTCAACGCCTTTGCAGTTTTGGCTCGGGGCGGTATCCAGCAACCATTACAGTATATTTATGGTGATAACGAACAACCGCACACCAGCTCAAGAGTCTTCAGCCCCGAAGTCAGCTCCTTGATCGCGGACATACTCTCCGATCCCGACGCTCGCCGACTGGAATTCGGCCAGGGCCAGTTGTTACGCTTTCCTACGCAAGTGGCGGTCAAGACCGGCACCTCCACCAACTACCGCGACGCCTGGATTGTGGGCTTTTCCCATCGCTATACCGTGGGGGTGTGGATGGGCAATCTGGATCAGAGGCCCATGCGCGAAGTAAGTGGATCAGCGGGTCCTGCTTTGGTTATGCGTTCTATTTTTGCCGAACTTGACCGTTATACCGAGAACAAGCCTCTTTATCTTAGCCGTGCACTCCGATCTGTACGCATCTGTCGGATCAGCGGCCAACTTGCCACCCAAGATTGTCCCAGCATGAACGAGTGGTTCCGCCCGAAGCTTGTGCCCAACACGGTTTGCCCGATCCATGGGGCGTCACACGATCAACCCGGCACTCCCAATACCCAAACCGCACAAGCACCCCGCCTGGAACAGCCCACCCCTGGACTTCAACTGGCCATGGACCCCCGCATCCCCGACCACGCCGAACGCTTCTTGTTTCGGCTGGCAAACAACTCCCAGCCTTTCCGAGTGGAATGGATTGTGGACAACGAAGTTATCGGAACCGTGAATAACGGGGAAAATAGTTTCCTGTGGCCACTCAAGCGGGGTCAACATCACGCCAACGCTCGAGTATGGGCTACGGCAGACGCAAATCCAGTCCATACGCCACGAATAAATTTTAGTGTAAAATGAGCGGGGTTAATCAAGGGTGGCAAACTGATCAAAAAATAGCGTGGACCAGGGCAACATTGGTGGCTACTTAGCCGAGCCCTCTTCTTCTGTCCGTACCCGGTCAAAAATATCACGCACTGCCTTTTCCCATACAGCGAAGGTCTTCTTTAATTCTGGTTGCGGGAAAAAATCTCCCAACAGTATAGGATTTAAAGCCATCAACAGGGTCTCACCCTGTTCAGCAAATATGGTGATCTTGAGTGGTAGGTAAGTGGTGAGCTCGGGATAGCGCGAAGGTAGGTCCTTGATCTCCCGGGGCTTGCCAAAAAACACCACCCGATATTCGGCAGTCTGATAACCGGTCTTGGTCAATCCAACGTCCACTCGTTGAATCCTGGATACGGTATAGTCTTGTTTGCGAATGACCTCTTGCAGCGTCGTCATGGTCTCGGGAAAGGCGGAGTGTACCCTTACCATAATTAACTCATCGGCGTCTGCGGGCAGGACCCACAGCAAGCCAAAAACAAGAGTGTAAATAAGGGCACGCCTAAGGCCACAACACTTGAAACTTGTAGTGTTCACAGGATCGCCTCCTCTATCATTTCCACATATATCTTGCTCATTTCTTCGCACAACCGATTGAGCTCCGAGTTGTTAAAAATAGCGCTTAAGCGTTTGGGGTTAATCGTCATCACCAACACCTTGCCCTTGTGCTCCATAACCGTGACCCGGCACGGCAGGAACAGGCCCACCCGGGGATCTACCTTGAGCGCTTCGTTGAGAAAATTAAAATTGCAGGAATAAACCAACACACGTTTCTTGTTTTCTTTCCCTCTCTCGACGAAACCCTGATCCAGGGGCTGAATACGGATAAGACGAAAGTTGTTGCCAAGAATAGTGGACTTCAGGCTCGCCACAGTCTGCTCTACACTGTAGGGCGATTCTCGAACAATAACAGCGGACTCGCTGCTCAGGACCTCGGCAGTTTTAGCGCCCGAACTTTTCTCAAAGGCCCGTACATAGGCTACCACATCGTTAATATCTTTCTTACTCAGGCCCTGTTTTAGGAAGGACACCATGGGCGTACCATTGCGACCCTTCATCAATGTAGCCTTGATCATTTCGTCGCTGGCAGAGGCAAGGAATCCGGGATTATTAAGGGCCGGTGCCAATATCGGCCAGTTACGCGGCCGCGACATGGTGACGCCGGTACCCGCGCCGCCTTCACCGTTGACACCGTGACAGGTCGCGCAATTTTTATCAAAAAGGGCCTTACCACGAATGGCGTCGCCTTTTATGGGTTGAGCAGAGAACACCGGCGCGGCATGGGAGCCCTCCTGCTTGTGACTCCAACCGCGAATGTGCTGGACGATAGCGTTGACGTCATCATCACTGAGCTTGCGAAATGAAGGCATGACCCGGCCCTGACGTCCCAGACGAATGGTCTTGCGCAGGTACTCGTTCGACACACTGTCCAGAAAATCGTGCAGAGACAAGGGCACGCCCACACCACCGCCACCCTGGGCGCCATGGCAGGCAGCGCAGTTCTGGACATAAAGCCCGGCACCGTCTACAGCGGCATAAACAGGATGTGCCAAACCAATCATGGCAACGAGCAAAAACATTCGATACATGGGCTGTGACTCCGCAGCTTGTTCCAGACCAGGTACAGGGCCCGGCGGGTTGTGTCCTTAACACTGAGCCGCAATGTATACCGAAACTGGCACACAGGGATATGATATGGATCAACCCCGACGAGGGATAGTATAAAAATTAAATGCTGTTTTCCCCGTAAAGGCCAGATTAGTCACAGGGGCAGCACACGCGCAACCGTGTATCTTTGCAAGGCCAGCACCACTGGGGTATTAAAGATTCAACTCAACAACAAACGCTGGGTCTCAGCGATTTGATCCCGGGCCTCGTGCAGTATTTCTAGGCTAAGACCGGGCGTCAGCTTGCCAAGAGCAAGTTTTTCAAAGGCCGGTAAATCGTGCATTTTGGGGTAGCTCGCATCCCCCGGTGTGCCGACTGCACTGTGCAATTGCGCAATAATGACCAGATCGCAGTAGTCAGGATGCTCACTGGGATCCCGGTACCACTCATCTGCCTCCAGCGCACAGGTCACAAAATCATCGGCAAAGCCCCAGCGGCTGAGTATTGTCCCTCCAATCTGTCCACGCATGTGCTCAAGAATTGCAGTAACGTGTTTTTCGTCCCGTCCCACCTCTTGATGACGGGCGGCATAACCCAGGATCGGAGCAACACCAATATCGTGGAGTAGTCCCGCCAACAAGGCCTCTTCAGAATCTAGCCCAGGTGTTAAACGGGCAAGCACCTGACAGATGGCTGCCACTTCAGTACTGTGTTGCAGAAGTGATTTCATATGTTTCATCAACAATGGATTATCTGTTTGGAATACCTCCCGCATAGCAAAGGTCGTCACCAACTTGCGCGTGGTCTCTGTTCCCAAACGTACAATTGCCGCACTACAGGATTCCACCGGTGAATTGCCTCGATAAAACGCGCTGTTTGCTGCGCGTACAATCTTGACAGCAATGGCGGGGTCCGCCTGAACCACGCGCGCGATGGTCGCGGCATCGGACGTCTCCTGTGCCGCGCTTCGCCTGACACGCATGGCAATATCGGGGCAACTGGGTAATACGAGCCGCTCATTCTCAATGTCGACTAAAAGTTCACGCACCAGCCCAGTATCTTGCAGTCGGCCTAAATCACCAATATTAATAGGTGCTGCGGCGTTTGATAGATCGTCAGCCCGCAGTCGATGTAACAGGGCATCGTGTACTCGAAGAATAATGACGGTGGTTAGGGTGTATACATCATAGAGCCTGGGGACCAGGTGTGCGATACCATGCCGGGACGTCAGCGACCCAGCCGACACAGTAACATTGTCATTATCATCGGATTCCAACTCCAGCTCACCCTCGATCAAGTAGTAATTCCAACGGTCACTGGAGTTCATCTCAATAATATGTTGGCCCACTCGGGTTTGACGTACCGATGCCTTAGCCGTCAATAGATCCATCTGCCTCTCGGACAGGGTGTGAAAATCGTCAAACTGTCTAAGCACCTCTGCATCAAGGTGCGTACCCACAGTGAGCACGATAGTCACTTCGTCTGGGCCCTGCTTAATGGGCTTGACCCGAATAAAAGGTTTCGTTTTTGGCGCGTGATCAGTCTCGGACTTTACAGTGTTCGACCCACCCTTACCGGTATCCTTGATTCCGCCTTCACTGTCTACTCGCTTGTCTACCCCCCAGTCCACGTCTACATCCACGCCACCATCAGATGCCGCAAAGAAATCATCGACCAGCGCCAGATCTGATTCACGACGCACATCTAATTTGACTACGTTGGTGTGAATACTGTGAACCAACGACTTGAATTGGGTATCGCGTCGCTGCGCCTGAGACATTGGCGCCAGAAGATTGACCATCTCCAGCACTGGGGCCTGGGAAACCTCGTCTTGGGTTTCGGCACCTAACCACTTGGAGTATGCAGCAAGATTCCTGCCCGGATTCATCAGGAGTGGACAATAAATCGGGACGTCTGGATCACCTTCATTGCGGTGGTTCAACAGTAGCTCCGCGCCTTGGTAAATGCTTTTGAACCGATTGCGTTTTTGAAATGCCGTCAAACCCTCACTATGGCGCCCCGGTTGCGGATAGAGCAGATGTAACACCGAAAGATCAAAGGCCAATGTAGGGGAGCGCCATGCCTGTTTACCGGAAGCCTGGTACACAATGCCCAACAATACACCACTATCCTCCGCGCCTGCGGCGCGCAGCTTAAGAAACTGGGCGATGATGTCTTGAAATTGTTTGCTACGCTGGGGATCAGCTACCACACCTTGGGTACTGTCAAGGAGGCTGAGTTGACCTTTGCCGGTCAAAACGTAAAAACCATTGAGCCCAAGAAGCAGGTTGGACGCCAGATTGCTACCCGGTGAACCGGCCCCTTGCAAAGGCGCCTCTGAGCTACTCATCTAATCATTCCTGGTCCCCTTCAACAAGGATCATTCAGGGTTAAAACGTCCGCTACAGCTGATTCTAGCTAAAACAGTGGCCGACGCAAGGCCCGAGCGCGCCACACCGAGACCCCGGGAAAGCCGCACACCTGTAATAGCTTAGCGACTGGGGAAAAATGACTTTAGCGAACAATAGACAAGGGCCTTGCCATTAATCGGGTTTACTAAGACGAAACAAAGTAAGAAGACATTAGGGCACTTCTATTAATACCCTCTCCCTCCGGGAGAGGGCGAGGGTGAGGGAATAAAACAAAGGTAACTTATTGATTTTAATATCCCCTCATCCTAACCTTCTCCCGGAAGGGAGAAGGTATTATCAATTAATATAAGTGCCCATTAGTAACATGAAAAAAGCAAAAACAAGGCCCCATTTTCTTTTATTTCTTAACACCGGTTACCGCATGTATAATACCACTATAACTTATATCTTCCTGGAGTTTTAGGCCCATGTCCGAATCAAAAACAACCCTGTATTCAATCTTCAGGTTACTCGCTGTCATGATCTTGGTAACAGGGTTGGCGGCGTGCCAGCCCCAAACCCAGGCCCAGGAAATCACTGTATACAAAAGCGCTACCTGCGGCTGTTGTAAAAAATGGGTGCGCCATCTGCAAGACAATGGATATAAAGTAATAGCCATCAATGTAGCCGACATCAAAACCATAAAAACCAAACAAGGCGTGCCTGGACAACTGGCCTCCTGCCACACCGCACTGGTGGATGGCTACGTCATCGAGGGTCATGTACCTGCGGCGGACATCAAACGCCTGCTGTCGGAACGACCCAAGACCAAGGGTATTGCGGTGCCAGGGATGCCCATGGGTTCCCCAGGAATGAAGGGTATGGGTAGGGACAAATACGCTGTATTGACCTTTAACAGCAACGGGTCCACAGGTGTTTTTAAACAGCACTAGTCAGGGTCGCTGAACCGAATGGCGCTTACATCACCATCAGCTACCCGCACTCTTGCCTGAAGCAGCCAAACGCTTGTCTGTGAGTGTTACAAAATCTATCAGGATTTGCCCGCCCTCTTTCATTAAAGAATCTACCTTCTTAACGGTGGTGTCTGCTTTGCCCGCATGATCCTCGTCCAGATCAGAAAGTTTTTTCAAGGCCTTTTCTCCCTTGGCCAAGCGACGCTTGTTTTCCAACCCGAGCCGCCGCTGGTCACGCTCACGATTTGCCAGCTTACGGGTATTTTCATTCAAAGATACCCGTTTTATCGCCTGCATTTCCTTAAAGAAGGCCAATCTATCGACAAGAAATGTGAAATCTGGATTTTGCGCAATACGCTGATAATGCGCCTTGCGCAGCAAATCCCGCATGGGGTCCATTTGGTAATAAGTCGCAAATTTCACACCCCCCACGGTGTCCCATTTCAAGGCATTTTTTAATGCGCTTTCACCCACATCATCATGATCATAGATAGGGGGATACATGATGTCCGGCATGACGCCGTGGTGCTGGGTGCTGGCCCCGGAAATCCGATAAAATTTTCCTTGGGTCAATTTCAATTGGCCGTGTTTTAGTGGGTACAAGGACTGAACCGTACCCTTTCCGAAGGTCCGGCTCCCTATGATAATGCCGCGACGGTAATCTTGTATCGCACCGGCAAAGATTTCTGATGCCGAAGCACTCAACCGATTGACCATTACCGCCAACGGCCCGGCATAGACCACTCCCGGGTGAGGATCGTCTAAAACCTCTATCTTGCCCTCACTATCACGAATCTGAACGGTGGGTCCTTTGTCTATAAACAGCCCCAACAAGGAATTGGCCTCTTGTAGAGAGCCTCCACTATTATTCCGTAAATCTATTAACAACCCATCTATCCCACTTTTGGTTAGCTCACTGACCAGTCGATTCACATCTCGCGTGGTACTTTTATAGTTGGGGGCTTTATTCTGCATCGCCTTAAAATCGAGATAAAAAGTAGGAACGGTGATAACACCAAGCTTGTAACTTTTATCGCCCCTTTTTAGCTCAAAGGTCTGCTTCTGGGCAGATTGCTCTTCCAGTTTGACTGTATCGCGGGTAATGCTGATGATTCTGGGACTTTCACCAGACGACACATCACCTCGAATAACACCGAGTTTGACCAGACTACGCTTGGGACCACGAATTAACTGCACAACATCATCCAGACGCCAGCCGATAATATCGACCATCTCGCCGTCCTTACCCTGACCCACGGCCACGATGCGGTCGGTCGGCCGTAGTAATTTGGATTTGTCAGCGGGGCCTGCCGGCACCAGACGCACCACTTTCGTGTACTCGTTGTCACTTTGCAAGACGGCACCGATGCCCTCCAGAGACAAACTCATATTTATATTGAAATTTTCGGACCCCAGAGGAGAGAAGTACTCGGTATGGGGGTCGTAGGTTTGCGCAAACGCATTAATATAGGTTTGAAAGGCATCCTCACTGGTTATCTTTCGGGCGTGACTCAAACGACTACGAAACCTGGCCTTTAGCAGTTTACTGATTTCCTTCGGCTTCTTAGCGGCCAACTTTAAAACCAAGACATCGTTCTTAAGGCGTTTTCGCCACAAGTTATCGAGTGCTTCACGGTCCCTTGCCCAATCCACATCCTTCCGCTCAATTAGCAAGGTCTCGTCGATACTAAAATCAAGGGTATTAATACCTTGATCCACTAAGTTGCTGACATATTCCAGCCGTTCTATAAGTCGTGTTTGATAGCGATTAAACATCGCAAAAGCAGGCTTGAGATCGCCCCGCTTTAAGGCCTCATCCAGGGTATAACGGTAAGCCTCAAACTCGGCAATGTCAGATTCTGTAAAATAGATCCGCGCAGCGTCTAGATTTTTGACATAGCGGTCAAACATTCTGCTGGACAGGGCATTATTGATGGGAACACGCAAGTAGTGCGCCTGACTGAGATAGCTTACCACTGCGTCATTGGTATAAATATGTTCTTTTAACGGCTTTAGATCAGCAACCGCTGCGCCAGGAATAAGCGCTGCCAAGGCCAGACCTAAAAGCGTGACGAGCCAATGTGTATCCAATCTATTCATACCAAATCCATTCATACGATTGTAAGTCAAAACGGAACCCAGGACTTCTTTCGGGTAAAGTGCAGATAACCCACATTAGCGCCGTAGCGCCAACCCACTCCCAAGCGGATAGGTGCTAACACCGTATCGTCTCGCTTTACATAGCTTATTCCCAAGCCACCTATAAAATACAAACTGCCCTCCACGCCTGGGTACCGATGAAACAGGCCGCTTAGCTTCGGCAAATTGTAGACCAACATAAAAACCTTGGCCGCACTACCCCCTATCTCGAAACCCACCGAGGGACCCTTCCAATGCACCTTACGCCTCACACCGCGCTTGAGCACCAAAGTACCGTCCCCGTATCGGACGCCCACTACCACCGCACCACCAGCCTCTTCACCTCTAATATACCCGTCTGGTCGGCCATGATCCTTGAACGCCTTCTCAATAATCTTTGCCAGACCCTGGGCGCCTTTACCGAAAAAGGCTTCAGCCTCTTTTAGCACGGTTTCCTGATCGTAGGTGTCTGCTTCATTCGTTTTCTCATCGCTCATGGCAGCTAGAGGGAGCAAACATAGCCAGCCGATCATCACTCCAACAGATATGATTTTACACATATATCCTCCTTTGCCGGTCTTGGGATTTATCGATCGTGTTCATCAACATACATTATATCTGTAGTAGGCTATGCGGGTCACGTCCAGGTTCGTATGGGCACGCATGAAACCGACAGGCCATAGCCAAGCTGCGATAGGCTGCACTGAAATGAACCCTGTGGTAGGGTTTAGATAAACCCATTGAGTGACCCATATCGTGCTGGAATGGTGTGCCAAAAAAATAGGTAGCTGGATAGCCCACTATCTGGAAAAGCCTTTACGGGTCTACCAGGCCTTCTCTACCAATGACACCGCCACCTTACAGAGGTTCCTGCAACCGGGGGATGTGCTGTTGGTGGAAGGCAACCACCGCATCAGCATAGCCATCAAGTATCTGACACAGTCCACCTGGTCCCATGCAGCGTTGTACATAGGCAATCCACAGGGTCTCCACACACCACCCAACAGTGAGGATAACAGCCTGGTTGAAGCCCTGGCATCCACGGGTGTTGTGGCCGTCCCCCTGTCCAAATACGCACAGTTTAATACCCGTATCTGCCGGCCAGTGGGACTAACCGATGAGGATAGAGACAAACTCGTACAATTCGCCCTGAATAGTATCGGCAAAAAATATGATCTCAAGAATATATTCGATCTTGTCCGCTACCTGTTCCCCAACCCACCCGTACCCATTTATTGGCGGCGATGTATGCTAACCATGGGAAGCGGTGACCCCACCCGCGCGATATGCTCGACCCTCATTGCCCAGGCCTTCCAATCCATACACTACCCCATCTTGCCGAGCATTGAGAAGCGAAGGCCCTGCGATCAAGAGAAGTGTCGACATGCAGACCTGGAAATTTTGCACGCACGACATTACAGTTTGTTTACACCCAGGGATTTTGATATTTCACCTTACTTTCGCACCATAAAACCCACGATAGAAGATGGATTTGACTATCGAAAGCTGGAATGGGCCGACCACCCTGAATCCGACAAGACTTGATCGGAACACCAAAGGTTGGTAATGGACATACGGGTATTGCTCATAGACGGCCTGAACGTATTGCGCCGGGTGTATGAGGCGCAACCGGATAAGGGCAGCCCTGCCTCCAGTGACCACAGCGTTGATGGCAGTCTTGGCATTATCCGTAAAATAAGGTCTGCTGTTGAGCCGACTCACTTGTTGTGGGTATTTGATGGTGAGCCTCCTACCTGGCGTCACGACCTCTACCCGCAGTATAAGGCGAATCGCCCCCCCACTCCCCAGGGCGTGAAAGATGCCGCCACGAAATTGGGTCCGGCTTTAACCCGGGCAGGGATGGCTCACCTTGGCGTCGCCAATACCGAAGCGGATGACGCCATCGCCACTATCGCACGCAAATTAGACATCAATAACATCGACACGGTCATTGCCTCCACGGACCAAGGTTACTGCCAACTCCTGACAAAACACATCAACCTCTACAACCATGTAAAAAAAGAGTTCCGCAACGACCATTGGGTCAATGAACATTTTAAAGTTCCAGTAAACTTGTATACGGCACTCATAGCCCTGGCAGGCAGCGCCTCCGATAATATCCACGGGATACCGGGGATCGGCATCAAAACCGCAGCAAACTTGCTTATAAAATATGGCTCTATCAACGCAATCCTGGATGCAAGTGAGACACTGCCTGCAAAGACGCGGAGCGCGTTGCTATCACATGGATCGGAACTCGACAGATATCTAAAACTCGTTACCCTGAGAGATGACATCCAGATAACCCTTAACCTCAAGGAAATGAGGTTGGACGTTTAGAGAGTAGAACTTGGAAGTGGATTATTTTGTGGCGCAAAAGGCCGAACGCCGTGAACACTGGTATGGGCTGCCTCGCGCAGTCTCTCCATAGACACGGTCCCGATCAGGATCTTGCTACCCACCGCATAGGTCGGTACACCCTGCAGGTGCATCTCTCGAGCCGCCTTTTGGTTTGTGGCCAAACGTCTTGCATAACGGGGATCTGTCCATGCCCGAGCAACAATTTCTCCGGGCACACCGACTTGGTTGGCAATATCCCGCAACACCTTTTCATCGCCAATATTTCGGCCAGTAATCAGGAATGACTGAAACAGAGCATTATGCAGACGGTAAAATAGTTCATGACCTGCCTCTTTGGACGCTTCTGCCAACAACAAGGCCTGTTGTGAATTTGTTGTAAAATCATGCTTGCTTAGATTGATGCCTTCTTCTTCAGCCATGATCTTCAGACCCACCATCATGTCCCTCCAGCGACTTGGAGAGTAACCCAACGCCCTTATGGGCATGCCCTCCGGGGGGGTCTGTGGGTGAATCTCAACACCACACCAATTAATATTGAGATCGTAATCCTCACTCAGGCGAAGTAGGCGAAGGCTTCCAACATAGCAAAATGGGCAAATGTAGTCAGAAAACACGCTGACCCTGAGTTGGGGCTTGTTAACAGTACTCACTACAATCACGATACCGGCAGTAAACGATAATCAGGTAGTCTAAATCGCTGAACGGCTATATAAAAGGGTTAATCGTCACCAATTTGATCTCTGCGCCCCGTGTAGGGCGGGCATTCATACCCACGCAACTAAAATGCGCAATGACATTGCCGGGATATTTGACCGGCACGTGGTGGGCGCCCGTGTCCACCCTACAGTTTCTACAAAGGTTATTACTAATGGGCACGAAAGTTACCCGGATAAAATCCTCACCCATTACGGGGCAATTTATGGTATCTTCGCAACCCGGCCGCTCGGCACCATAACTTCGCACCGTCATGACCCCCTCTTCATCACCCCACTACCCGGCGTCGGCCAATGATCATCAGCTACGCTCACGGGTCAAATTATTCGGCAATCTGCTGGGTCAGGTGCTACGCACCCATGCAGGCGCCGATGTGTTAGCCGCAGTAGAAGCCCTGCGCAAAGGCTATATTCGCCTGCGCAAGGAGGAGCATCCTGGCCTACGCTTAAAACTCGATAGACTGATCGCCAAGCTGGACCCCGAGACCCTGACCCATGTTTTACGATCATTTAATATCTACTTTAGCCTGGTGAATACGGCCGAAGAAGCCCACCATCATCAACAACGCCGACGCCAGATACGCCAAGGCCGGTCTTTATGGACCGGCTCTTTTCACCACACCATCGAAGAATTCAAAAATCAGGGTATCACTGCAGAACAATTACAGACCCTGTTAAACAACACGGCCTACATTCCGGTGTTCACGGCCCACCCCACCGAAGCAAAACGCCGCACCATACTTGAAGCATTGCGACGTATTTTTCTCACCGGCCAGATGCTTGAGGAACCCGGTCTCAACAAGACCCGCCGCGCTGAGATTACCCAAAACCTGAAAAATCAGATCCAAATATTATGGAAAACCGATGAAGTGCGGGTACACCGGCCTGAGGTGCGAGATGAAATCCGCAATGGTCTGTATTTCTTTCGTGAGTGCTTGTTTCATGCCGTACCGGAGATCTATAGAAACCTGGATCGTGCGATTCATCGTTATTATGGGAAAGATGAAGCCGGCAAGCCCGTAATTTCGGTACCCAGCTTTCTGCGCTTTGGCTCCTGGATTGGTGGTGATCGCGACGGCAATCCTAATGTAAAACCCAAAACTACAGAGCTGGCGCTACGCCTGCAGTCCCGTGAGATCCTTAACGAATACATAAAACGTGTTACCGAACTCGGCCATATCCTGACTTACTCCAGTCAACTGGTAACACCTTCCCAGGCCCTGCTAAACAGTCTGAACTCGGATGAACAGGCCTGTGCGGAAATTTTTGAAGATCGGCCTAATATGTACAGCCACGAGCCCTATCGACGCAAATTGTATGTCATGCGCTATCGCCTGGAGCACAATCGGCAAGACTGTCAAAATCGGCTGGAGGGCAAGATCATCACGCCATCTTCAAACGCCTACGCCGCAGAGCAAAATTTTCTCAATGACCTGATCCTGATAAGCGAGTCACTTAGCTCCCATGGCGATGGCAACATTGCCGATAGAGAACTAAAGGATTTAATTCGCTCGGTTGAGACTTTTGGTTTTTACCTGGCCAGGCTGGACATCCGCCAGGAGTCCAGCCGACATACTGACGCCGTCAACGAGATCCTCGCCCAGCTAGGGCTAAGCGGCGATTATCGATCACTCCCGGAAACGGAGCGACTTCAACTCCTGGACTCAGGTTTACGTGAAGAGGCAGTGCCCAGCCTGGACAGGGAATCACTGGTTGAAGCGAGCCAGGAGACCCTGGCCGTTTTTGACGTTATAAAGGCCATGCGCACCGAAATCAGCCCACAGGCCTTTGGCAGTTATGTCATCTCCATGACCCATGCCGCCAGCCACATTCTGGAAGTCATGTGGTTAGCTCGATTCGCCGGACTTGCCGGACGCCAAGGGGGTCAATGGCATTGCAATATCAACATTTCACCCTTGTTTGAAACCATTGAAGACCTGGCGCACATTGATGCGGTACTGTCATCACTGTTGGGCAACCCAACCTATGCCGCGTTATTAAAGGTCTCAGGCAATACCCAGGAGATCATGCTGGGCTATTCCGACTCCTGTAAGGACGGCGGCATTTTGGCCTCAAGCTGGAACCTCTATGAAGCCCAAAAGAAGATCATTACCCTTGCCAAACAACACGGCATCGACTGCAGGCTATTTCATGGACGCGGCGGTACCATCGGACGCGGCGGCGGTCCTACCCATGAATCCATCCTCGCCCAACCCCCCAACACCGTCCAGGGGCAGATCAAGTTTACTGAACAGGGTGAGGTGTTGTCCTACAAGTACAGCAACCGCGAGACCTCCATATTCGAACTGACCATGGGTGTCACCGGATTACTCAAGGCCAGTTGCGGTATCGTCAAAACTCTGCCCAATGATCGCGGTCCTTATCTGGATATACTGAATAAACTTGCCGGATTCGGCGAGCAGGCCTACCGCGAACTCACCGATGGCACTGGAGGTTTCCAGGACTACTTTTATGAGGCCAACCCGGTATCCGAAATAGGATTGCTCAATATTGGCTCGCGGCCAAGCCACCGCGCCAAGCAAGACCGCTCCAAGGCCTCTATACGCGCCATCCCTTGGGTCTTTGGTTGGGCGCAATCCCGTCACACCCTGCCGGCCTGGTATGGTATCGGTAGCGCATTGGAGCAATGGCGCGGTGAGGACCCCGATCGCCTGGCCCTACTACAAACAATGTATCGAGAATGGCCTTTCTTTCATTCATTGCTTGCCAACACACAAATGGCGTTATTTAAGGCAGAGATGGATATTGCCCGTGCCTATGCCGGGCTGTGTGTAGATGACGACACCCGAGATCGCGTCTATTCACTGATACGCCAGGAATACCAGCGCACCATAACCCAAGTACAGGATGTGGCGGAGGTTGACCGGCTTTTGGACGAGACCCCTGCCCTGGCCCTGTCCTTGAAACGGCGCGATCCCTACCTGGACCCCATAAACCACATTCAAATCACCTTGCTGGAACGGGTACGGCAAAAAGCATCCGAAAGCAAAACATCCCCTTGGCTCCATCCCCTACTGCGCTCCATCAACGCCATATCTGCGGGCATGCGTAACACCGGTTAGAGGTTGGGCAGAGGGGATTGCGCCTCCTGAGCGTGGGCTTGACACACCTTCTTGGTTGCACTATGTTAGTGAACGTTCACTAACATAGCCGGAAAGCTTTGGCCGTCCTGGGGTATATCCCTGAGAGGGTATCCATGATTTTGGCCCTAAGTGTAGACATCCAGGCTATTTCACCCTTGTAACATTCACCTACAGGAGAATCTATCCATGGCCGAATTTGATGCCGAACTTGATGCCCGCGGTCTGAACTGCCCCCTACCCATCCTGCGCGCAAAAAAAGCGATTAACGCACTCAACGCAGGCCAGATCCTAAAGATCATCGCCACCGATCCAGGTGCGGTAAAAGATTTCGAGGCCTTCTGCAAGCAAACCGGAAATGATCTATTGTCCTCTGAAGAAACCGGTGGTGAATTCGTCTTCTCCATCAAAAAGGGTTAAGACCCGAATGGCACTCTATCTGTCATCCCGGCGCAGGCCGGGATGACGAGTGACCAAGCGACTCAAGGCAACCGAACGCAGGGCCACCATATTGGCAGTGGCCAAAATACTATTTGCCGATAAGGGCTATCACGGGGTCTCGGTTGACCAGATCGCCTCCCGCCTGGGGGTCAGCCCCGCTATCCTGTACCAACACTTCGTCTCAAAAGAGGCTCTGTTCGAGGCCGTACTCACCGACATTGCCGGTAAAAGGGAAAGCTACGTCGAGGCAGTGGTCCAGGAACCCGTTGACTTTGCCAGTGTGCTCGTCCGCATGGCTCGCATCTACGTGAACAGTGTTGCCCGTGACCCCGACTATCTGATCATGGAGATGCACAGTGTCCTCGAAGGCTCCACAGTGGCCAAGCAATTCTTTGAAAACCGGTGGAAATCCTTCTCTGATTACATCGAATTTAACCTCGCCGAACTGGGTAAAGACGGCAAAGTCAATGCCGTGAATCCGAAGGCGGCAAGCCTCATGTTCCAGGGTATGCTACGCGAGGCACTCTACGCCAAATGTATCTACAAATCAGAACAGTACCGGGACTTTGATCTTGAAAACCTGGTCCATCATCTAATTGTGTTATTCCTCAATGCCATCGGATACCGGGAAAAACCTGACCGACAAAGAAAATTGGCCTAAACAGACCTACTGAGCATTTTATTAATACCCTCTACCCTATATGGGAGCGCCTCTATGGCATAAAAAGGCGAGATAAGGGAATAAAACAAGGATAAGTTATTGATTTTAATATCTCTTCATCCTCGCCTTTTCTATTAAGGAACTCCGGCGTAGTGGTTTCAAAGTGCCAAAACCACGCACGAAAACGTTTAACAGCACCTCTTCCATTAAGCAGACATTCTAATTGATAATGAGATTGATTCTCATTTCTATATTGGGTACTATGGGCCTTGTTCGGTTTGTTTTTACCGAATTCTGGTCCAAAGTATTTATTTGGCAACCGCTCATGTCTGGCGGCGCGATGGGATGGCTGTTTGCCCGTGCAATCAGGCGCAATTTTTAATGAAGGAGAAACCGTAATGTTGGCTTGCAAGACTTTTCTATTCAATATGGCCCTGCTTTTCGCTGCCCAGGGGGAAACCCGATGAAAAAAGCGATATTCACTGCGCTGATTCTGTCCCTAACCGCTAACTTGGCCGAGGCCCGTCACTTCAAGGTCTACGGCTACAACACACTGGAAGCCGACGAAGTGGAGTTGGTGTATTGGACCGACTATGTGGCCAAATCGGACAATACCATGAACTATTTCGGTAAGACCGGCGTGAAGCGCGAGGGGTTGTGGAGCCACACTCTGGAACTTGAGTACGGCTTGACCGACCGCTTGACCGTCGCCGCCTATGCGGATTTCGAGCAACCGTCCGGTGAAGACCTCAAATATATCCAGACCCGTGTAGTGGCGGCGCGCTATCGTTTTGGTGAGGCTGGTAAACGTTTCTTTGATACAGCCCTGTACGTGGAATACTACTTCCCGAACCAAAATTACCAGGGCGAGGCCAAAGAAAAAATAGAGGCCCGCCTCATTCTGGAGAAGAAGATCAACGGCAAGACCCTGCGTATCAACCCCAAACTGGAGAAAGTCACCAGCGGACCTGATGTGGATGAGGGGCTGGAGTTCGAGTATGGCGCCAGCCTTTATGGGCCGTGGACATCAAAGTTGCAATGGGGGCTGGAGCTTTATGGCAGCCTGGGGGAACTATCGAACACCAAGCCCTGGGACAAACAGAAGCATTACATTGTACCGGCCATGACCTACAAGCTCAGCAAACACTTGAAGTGGAATATCGGCGCGGCCTTTGGCCTGACCGACGCCAGCGACGATCTGGTGTTCAAGAGTCTGCTGGAATGGGAACTCTGAGCCTTTAATTATGTTGTCTGAACTCCGGCCTGCGCCGGAGTGACAACGGCTTTTCACACAACCTCATTCGCCAAAGGGGCTAGCCAGGGCCCCCTAGGTTTATAGGAGTGATTGGTATCGCACCTTGTCCTCAGTGCTGTAACAGCACAACACAATCTCTTCAATTTTTTCTTGATATCGCTTCACCATATTAATCGCAATAGCTGCAGCTTGGTCTTTAGGATACCCAAAGACCCCCGTACTGATACCTGGAAAGGCGATACTCCGAAGTTCCCGGTCCAGAGACAACTTGAGGGATTGCTCATAACAGGTTTTCAATAATTGAGGCTCACCCTGGCCCCCGCCCTGCCAAATCGGTCCTACGGTATGAATCACCCACTGGGCAGCTAAACTAAAACCAGGGGACAAACGTACCTGGCCAGTCGGACATCCCCCCAAGCGGCGACAGTACTCAAGCAGCTTGGGTCCGGCGGCGCGATGGATGGCCCCATCCACACCGCCACCCCCCAACAGGCTACTATTGGCCGCGTTAACGATGGCATCAACCTGCAAAGTCGTGATATCCGACTGGATCACCGTTATCATAAAAATACTATGGACCCCCTACTCGGACTGATCATTTTTGGCGCCCTATTGTGGCTGTGGCACAACAATCTGCGCGCCAGAGAATTGGCGATAACGAGTGCCCGCCAAATGTGTCAGAACGCAGATGTCCAGCTACTGGATGCCACCGTAGTACTGAACTGGTGGGGTATCAAGCGAAGGGGCATGCGCTTAGTCTTATGTCGCCTGTACTACTTTGACTACACCGTTTCCGGTGTTGATCGTCACCGGGGGGTAGTCACCTTCATCGGTCGACAATTGGACGTGGTGCAAAAGCTACCCGGGACAGATTAAATTCAACTCAGATTTATTAATTTTTCGACGCGGGGGCTCAAATCCCCTTGCCAGCCAAGGAAAGCTTTTCGTACAAAAAAATGGTGAGTTCTTTTTCTGGCAACGGCTGGCTAATGAAAAATCCCTGGATGACGCTACAGTTGTGTGCACGTAAAAATTTAACCTGCATTTCGGTTTCCACGCCTTCTGCAACTATATTTAGATTCAGCGCCCGTCCCATGGCGATAATGGCCTCCACCAAGGTAGCATCGTCTGGATCCTGAGTAAGATCATGTATAAAAGAGCGATCAATCTTTAAGGTATCAATGGGGAATCGTTTAAGGTAACTCAAAGAAGAATAACCGGTACCAAAATCATCAATGGAAAACCTGACACCCATCTCGCTTATAGTTTCCAGGGTCTTGATCGTTGACTGTATGTTGTGCATCAGGATACTCTCGGTCATTTCCAACTCCAAAAGTGCTGGATCAAGTTTACTTTCTTCAAGTACTTGCTCGACGGTGGCAATGAAATTTGGACTATTTATTTGTCTGCCGGATAGATTCACTGACATGCGTAACGGTTTAAGGCCATCATCGTTCCATGCGCATGCCTGCAGACAGGCGGCATGAAGTACCCACTCACCCACCGGTACAATTAATCCTGTCTCCTCAAGCAAGGGAATAAACTCTATGGGTGATACCAGTCCCAGATCAGGATGCTGCCAACGTAACAAGGCCTCAACACCTACCATCCTCCCATCCGTGAGGTTAAACTGAGGCTGATAGTGGAGCACGAACTCGTCACGTTCCAGGGCATGTCGAAGATTCGTCTCCAGATTAAGACGCTCAAAGGCCTTAGCACTCATATCCGCAGAATAGAATTGATACGTGTTTCGACCCAGTTCCTTGGCGCGGTACATGGCTGTGTCGGCATGTTTTAACAAGGTCTGGGTATCTTTGCCATCGAAGGGGCATAGACTGATACCAATACTGGTGGTAATGATAAATTCATGATTATCCAACTGGAATGGTTGTGATAAGACATCCAGTATCTTACGTGCGGTAGGCGCCACATCGTCCGCCGAGGCAATATCCTCCAGCACAATAGCAAATTCATCGCCACCCAGACGCGACACCGTGTCACCATCCCGCACGCAACTACTCAGTCGCTCGGCCAAAGCTTGCAGGGCACGATCACCAACATCATGCCCCAGGGTGTCATTGATAATCTTGAAACGATCAAGATCCAAAAACAGGACGGCGACAGCACGCCCATGCCAACGTGTACGTGCCAAAGATTGGTCCAGGCGATCCGTGAACAGAACCCGGTTGGGTAGTGTGGTTAAGGCATCATGATGCGCCAGATACTGCAGCCGTTCCTCGTTTTGCATGCGTTCGCTGATATCCTGAATAATGGCGACAAACACGGGTGGCGACTCTTCTCGGAAAAGCTGCAAGCGTACCTCGACGGGATATAGGGTACCGTCCTTACGCAGATGCCGGGTCTGAAAAACCACCATCTCCTTTTCATCCCGACACAGAGGCTGTATCAATTCTAAAAACGATTCCATCGTATAATCGGGTTTTATATCCAGAGGCGTCAATTGCCCCAGTTCTTGCGTGGAATAGCCGATATTTTGGCGAGCGCCTCGATTTACCTGGGCAAAATGCAGAGTATCGGCATCAAATACATATATCTCGTTGGAGGAATTATCGAGCACCCGGCCAAAGCGGCTGCGCAGGTCTTCGGCAGATTTAAGTTGGCCTATATCGCGACCGGTACCTTCAGCACCGATGATATTTTTATGCTCATCTCGAATATAGTGCACATTGAAAGATACCCAAACGATGGAACCATCCTTGCGTTTGAGTTGGACTTCATGATTTTGCATGACGCCACCTTGTTTCGAGAGCCCCCGCAACATATTCTCCCGGCCCTGAGGGTCCGCATACAAATCAGCCAGCATTGTGCCCAGCAACTCTTGTGGGGCATAACCGAGCAAGGACTGTACCGAAGGTGACAGCCGGACAATACGTCCTTCTAAGTCCGTGCGGCAATAAACATCCTGGAGACTGTTTAGAATAGCGCTGAGTTCTTGTTCCGATGCCTTGACCTTTTCTTCCGCCTGTTTGCGCTTGGTAATGTTTTGGGTCTGCGCTACAAAGTACAATGGTTCGCCGCGCTCATCACGCAGCAAGGATACACTTAACATCGCACACACCGTTTGCCCCAGTTTGTGAACGTATCGTTTTTCAAACCACGCATATTGAGTCTCGCCGGACATCATTTGATGCATTTTATCCAATCCGATTTGTATGTCATCAGGATGTGTGACGTCGGGAAAGGACATGGACAACAGTTCCGCCTCGGAATAACCCAACATCTGACACAAATAGCGATTGACTTTAATAAATTGTCCCTTCAACCCAACGATGGATATACCCAATGCGGCATTCTCAAAGGCCTGACGGAATCTATTCTCGCTCTCTCTTAAAGCCTCCTCTGACTGCTTGCGCTCGGTGATATCTGTTATAATCCCCAATATTGATGTTTGCCCCTTAAATTCAATGAGCCGGGTGGCTTGAATAACAGTGAGCTCCCTGTTGTCCTTCGTCAGAATTTTATATTCATGAGGGGGAACCTCCTCACCCCGTAGATGGTGCTGAAATTTTGTCTTAATGAGCTCTTTTGACTCTGGAGCGATCAGGCACATGAAATCAAAATCTTCACAATAGAACTCTTCTTTTTTGTAGCCGGTTTGATCTTCACAGGCCTTATTGGCATAGACCACTTGCCCGCCCTGGTTAATGAAGATCATATTCGGAGACTCTTCCGCCAATGCCTTGAAACTCTCCTCCGTTCTTTGTAACTCCCTTTGCGTCCGCTTGTGTTCCGTCAGATCCCGCACAAAGGCACAGAATGTCCATGTCTTGTCGTAACGCAAAGGTGATACGGTAAGTTCAATGGGAAATTCATTGCCCTCCCGATGCAAAGCAATGAGTTCCATGCGACGATTGAGAAGCAGCCCCTCTCCTGTGGCCATCACGGTCTCCATGCCCCGTTGATGCGCCTCCCGGCTGTGAGATGGGATAATCGTTTCCATCAGCGTCCGGCCAATAATCTCGGATTTTTTCCAGCCGAAGATGGCCTCGGCTTGATGGTTCCATTCGCTGATAACGCTTTTCTCATCAATGACAATAACGGCATCGAGGGAAAATTCGAAGAGCATGCGGATGCGGGCCTCTTTATCCCGTAACACCGCTTGCGTCTGTTTGCGCTCGGTGATGTCGCGGAGCATGCCGATGAAACCGATTACAACACCGTTGATGTCCTTAACCTGGGTACCAAGGGTTTCAGTCCAGAACACCGTGCCATCCTTGCGTCTGTATCGGACCTCATAGGGGACGATGTCAACACCTGAGTCGGCACGAAAACAGCGGTGACCCTGATTTTCAGAGTCCTGTTTATCGGCATACAGCATTTCAGTGGTCTGGCCAATCAACTCTTCATCGCTGTAGCCAAACATCTCCTGGACCGCAGGATTGTTCATAACGATACGGCGTTCGGTATCGGCAAATATCACCGCATCCGGTATAGAGCTAAACATAACCTCAAATAAGTGGCGAAAAAGCCCCTCGTTGTCACCTTCTTTATGCTCGACCTGTTTACGTTTGGCGATGTTATCTTGCATTAAGCAATCCTTCTTGGAGAGAAGAAACTATCGGTTCCCGAGGTTCAACGGGTGAGTCCTGGCTTTATCCAGGCCTATTCACTTAGCGCCCTTTTCCTGGATTCCGGCCTCGGTTTTGGCATCCTGCATCGCTCTACCTGTCCATCCATGGAGTCGTTCGGAATGACGAGTGTTTTCTGCTTACTAACGTACTCATTGGTAAGTTAAGCGCTATCAGCAAATAAGCTATATTATTATAGGACATTCAGCGTAGATTATTAGCAATCATCACTGCAAAAAATCTGATCGTTGACTAAATCAATCAACTATCGCCCCATGGATATCCGGCAACTACGAGGGTTCAACCTCAAGACCCACCCGGGTGAAAATACCATTGGCAATCCGATATGCCCCCAATACAGGGTCACTCTGACGCTGCAAAGAGATAATGAAACAATAGGCTTCCGGGTATTCGTGCCGACTGACATCGTGTTCTGAAGGCTGCGCTGAACCATTCGGGTGGGAGTGGTATATCGCAAATAATTCCTCACCTCGCTTCCGCATACTTCGAAAGGCACCGATCTGTTGACGGGGGTCCATCTCAAAACGGTGCTGGGATTCCCTCGCTGTATTTCTAACCGGATAGTGGCCGACCACAGCCCCGCCCCGAATAGCCAGAATCCCACAGATTTCTCTTTGCGGTGATGCCCGTGCGTAATCGCAAAGCACATCGACAATGGTCGTGGGCAAATGAATGCTATCGGCAGTCAAGAACACACCGGGCAGTTGGGGTCCTTTGAAAGTTTTACGGTATGCCATTCCATTCGTTCGGCATCTAACAACATGACACGGCCCACTAAAGTTGTCCCAATATCGAGCAAGACCTTGATGGTCTCGGTAGCTTGAATGGAGCCCATGATTCCCACCACCGATCCGATCACTCCGGACTCGGAACAGCTTTCGGCCAACTCTTTAGTGTCTTCGTAAAGGCAGCGATAGCAGGGACTCTCGGCCTGGTCGAGGCGAAACACAGACACCTGCCCTTCCATACGAATTACCGCCGCCGAGATAAGGGGTTTGGCTTGCAGTTGACAGACGCGATTGAGTAGGAACCGGGTGACAAAATTGTCGCTGGCATCCACCACCGCATCCACGCCGCGCACTACCTCTGCGAGCTTATCGCCATTGAGTCTTTTATTGTAGGTTTCAAATCGCACCTCAGGATTCAGCGCCTCAAGATGGCGGCGTGCTGCATCCACCTTGGGCTGGCCCACATCGGTGGTGGCAAACAGTATTTGCCTTTGCAAGTTACTGAGATCCACCTGGTCATCATCGGTCAGTATCAATTTGCCCACGCCGCTGGCGGCCAGATACATAGCCAGCGGAGCACCCAGACCCCCCATGCCCACGATAAGCACTGATGCCTGGCGCAGACGCTCCTGCCCCTCAATACCGCATTGAGGCAACATGATCTGGCGGCTGTAACGCAACAGTTGTTCATCGTCCATTATTTGAGACCTCGGTGTCGATTGCTAAACGGGGCTCACCCAGGATGCGCCCAAACATGACAAGGGTCACCTGGGCGCTTCTATTGATTGTGACTCTTCAGGAAACTGGCGGGTCATGGGAGAGAACAATGGAGTCCCGTCAGGCCCCGAACCCCTACCGTCCAGCCACAAGGACCGCCAAGCCCTTGCCCAAAAGGTGAAACCACTTTACATTTGGCCGACAAGCCGCTATTTATGTTAAATAAATTATTTTAGGCAGTATATAGGGTATTTGGGCCTGATAGACAACAAGGGGTAGCTGAAGATGCTTGGGGGCAAATCGATACGAATTTTGGCTAAATCCACTTGGGTCACCCTATGGGCGTTGTGCCTGTCCGTTGGCAGCGCCCAGGGTGCCCCGCAACTTGCCGTTATCGACACCGGTGTGTCTATTACCCAGGAACTGTCAGGCTCTGTGGTGAGTGGCGGGTATGATTTTGTCGACGGCGATTTTGATCCCACCGACCTCGACGGCCATGGCACCATCGTCGCCACCATCGCCCTGCGCACCGCCGGCTATGCAGATATCCTGCCTATCAGAGTGCTGGGCTCACTCGGAGGCACCGCTGTTGATGTCAATACCGGTATCCGCCTCGCCGCAGAGCGACCAGTCGTCAGGGTATTAAATCTTAGTCTGGGTAGCTCCCTCTCAGATCCTGGCATCGCCAGGGCTGTACTCGCTTCAGCCCAGGCGGGTCAGGTCGTCGTCATGGCCGCCGGTAACCTGAGCCTGCCGTTTCCTGAGTTTCCAGCCCAGCATGCTGTTAACCTCGGAGGGTTCGGGATCATTGCTGGCGCAACCGATTCGACTGGATCAATAGCGAGCTACAGTAACCGCGCCGGGGATTCCAAAGATGTTTTTATGGTGGCCAACGGCACATTCGAAGGCTTTGCCCCAAATGACCCATCAGACTCAACAATTGGATCCCAAGGGACATCCTTTGCCGCGCCGCGGATTTCCGGGGCGGCACTGGCCATTCTCAATGCCGCACCCCATCTGCGTGGAGACCAAGTGGTGGAAATCCTGTTTTCTACTGCGACCGACCTCGGTGCGGCAGGCGTGGATAGTGTCTATGGCCAAGGGGCGCTTAACCTCACCGCCGCCCTGGCGCCTGTCGGTGGATTGGCCGCCCCCACTACAAGCAAGACCGATGGTGGGGGCGTGCCTGTTGTCGCTTCCGCACTGCTGGTCGGCGCCGCAGCCTATGCCTTCTTACAGCGCAACCCTAAAGCCAAATCAGCACTTGTCCTGGATCAATACGAAAGGCCCTATGTGGTTGACCTGGGTAAAGTCACCACGGCCCGGAATGACAAACCCGGATTAAACGCCCTGATGAATTCATTTCGCTATGAAAACGCATGGATGGATATTCCAATGGGAAACAAATATACCTTGAGCATCCGCGCCGCCAGCGAGAAAGACCTCAGGGTCTTAAACGCCTTTGACTATTTTGAGAACCGGGCCAAACAGGAAGAGAAACGGCCAGACGTGGCCATGTCGATAAGCGCCAAACCCTCTGAAAACCTGCAATACCGGCTGGATCTAAATCAAGACCCACGTAAGGGTTATGGTGCTCTAGGTATTCAGTCCAAAACCTACACTCAATTTTTGTCTGAACGAACTTTTACCGCCCCCTACATGGGATTCGCTAGTCGCGGCAACAGCATGCACATGAATTACAATCTCGGCTCTCGTACGCGTCTGAAACTGGGTCTGGCCAACATCAACGACGGACTTGACAACGGGCTACAAAGCTCGGCGATGATGCTGGAAGGTTCTTTTCAGTTATCCGATACCGCCACTGTTGCCCTGCAACTGGGACAGTTATCCGAGCAAGGCAGCCTATTCGGAGGGTCATCAGGTGGTATATTCGGTGTCGACAATACCAACACCTCCGCAGTAGGGATCAATGGCCGCTACCAGATAACAGATAATGTGGCCATCATCGGCAGCTACACCCAAGGCTATACTAAGGTGACCGATGCCAAAAACAGTCTGTTGCACAATTTTTCTTCGGTCCAAAGTCAGGCCTACGGCATGGGCCTGGTCGCCAGTAATGTGTGGCGACAGGATGATCGGTTCGGGCTTGCGATATCCCGACCGTTACGGATCACCGGTGGCAAAGTCGACTTCACCGTACCCCAGTCCCGAGACATCACAGGTAACATACTCTCAGAGACTGATCGTGTCAGTCTAAGATCGGATGGCAATGAACTCGATTTGGAAGCGTCTTATAACTGGACCGTGGGCAAGAAAACCCACCTGGCCACCTACTTCCTGTATCAGAATGAACCTCTAAACCTCAAAGATAGCAGCGCAAACCGAACCCTGTACGGTGTCGTGCGCCGGAATTTCTAAGCCACTCCTTAAGGTTGTAGGACCAAATTTACTCAGCCCTCTGCGCACGAATGAAATCCTGCTCACTCTAGGTGTATCGCGGCAAGATGCCGCTCCTACATGGATGGATCATTTTCTCCGCCCGTAAACCCTGTTGTGGTCTATCCCATCCCCCCTGTAGGCGCGGCATCTTGCCGCGACGGTACACAACCAAATGTGTATCACTTCTGGGCCGTAGAAATCATAGACGCCCTGACGGGCTAACTCTGACGGCCAGATCCACCATTAAAAAGCAAAGGCGCGAGTTCCAGGAGCGCACGCTGATAGACTTGACGCTTGAAGGCAACAATCTCGTCCAGTGGATACCAATAGTTTACCCAACACCACTGATCAAACTCTGGGCGCTTACTGGCATCCAGGTGAATCGCCGATTCATCGGCAGTCAATTTGAGTAAATACCAGCGTTGCTTCTGGCCACGAAACGTCTGCTTGGAACCACTGCGTAAATATCGTTCCGGCAGGTCGTATCGCAACCAGTCACGAGTGTGTCCAATAATGTGAACTTTCATTTCATTGAGACCCGTCTCCTCCTGCAGCTCCCGAAACATAGCTTGCTCCGAAGTCTCATTTGTTTGAATGCCACCCTGAGGAAACTGCCAACCATCGTGCCGAATCCGGCGCGCCCAAAACACCTGGCCCTGGGAATTGGAGAGCACAATACCCACATTACGCCGATAACCGTCAGCATCCAGGATTTGATCTTCTGGGCAAACTTCAATCATCACCATACTCGTGGGTAGCACCAGGACTCACTTATCTTCTGTTATTCATATGGGAAATTCAAGCCGCCCGGCAGGGATGCCCAACCCCGGTAAGAGCGGCATCTTGCCGCGAGGTGGACACCCAAACATTGTATCGCGCCTGGAAGGCGCTCCTATCTATGCTGACAAGCCGGTTTTTAAATATCCTGCTAGAATGCCGCATCCAAAACAATTTCATGGGGTCACCCGTATTGAGCCTTGCCATATTTGACCTCGACAACACCTTGATTCGGGGTGATAGCGATTACCAATGGGGACAATTTCTGATCGCCAAGGGGGTGGTCGATCCAGGCTATGCCAAGCGCGAACACGATCGCTACTATGCAGACTATCTGGCGGGGAATCTGGACATCTATGCTTTCCTCGACTTTCAACTAAAACCCCTGGCAGAAAATGACCGTTCGACCCTGGAGGTATGGCGACGGGAGTTTATCGACCGCCACATACTCGAACTCATCACTGCGGCGGCCCAACAACTCGTCGACGATCATCGAAAAAAAGGTGACACCCTATTGATCATCACTGCCACCAATAGTTTTCTCACCCGGCCCATTGCCGACGCGTTTGGCATTAATCACCTTATCGGCACCGATCCGGAAGAAAAGCAGGGTCAGTTCACCGGCAAGGTCGTTGGCATACCCAGTTATCGGGAAGGAAAGGTGGAACGCCTCAACCAGTGGATGGCCGAGCATGGTGAGAACCTCACTCACAGTTGGTTCTACAGTGATTCTCACAACGACCTGCCGCTTTTAGATTTGGTCGAGCACCCGGTGGCAGTCAACCCGGATGGCATACTTGCCGCCCATGCCCGCGAACGGGGCTGGCCGATCATTGACCTGGACTAAATCATGATCACACACCGGTTTGGTTTAAGCCTTAGCCTCATATTGATCTCCCTCACCGCCGTGTTTCTATCCCTTAGCCTGGGCAGTGTTGCTATAGATTCTGATTCCTTATTCAATCTCCTGACCGGCGCCGGCACCCCGCTTGAACACACCATCGTCTTTGATCTGCGACTACCCCGTGCACTCAGCGCCTTTGCCGTAGGGGGCCTTCTCGCCTTGGCGGGGGCGCTGTTGCAAGTGCTACTGCGCAACCCACTGGCCGATCCGTACGTATTAGGTGTGTCGGGGGGCGCATCGGTGGCCGCGCTGACTGCCTTGCTACTGGGTTGGGGGACCGTATGGGTCAGCACCGGCGCGTTCCTGGGCGCACTCTTCTCCATGGCCCTGGTATTTGGTCTGAGCCGGTCACGAGGATCCTGGACACCCACACGACTACTGCTCACTGGGGTGATTGTCGCTGCCGGTTGGGGCGCCCTGATCAGTCTACTCCTGAGCCTGTCGCCCGACACCCATGTGCGTGGAATGCTGTTCTGGTTAATGGGAGACATGAGCTACGCCCGCCATCCCCTGCTGGGACATGTGGTATTGTGGGTGGGGCTCATACTGTGCCTACCCATGGCGCGCTCCCTCAATCTTTTGATCTGCGGTAAATTGACTGCCGCATCTCTGGGCATTCAAGTCGGTCAACTACGCTTGGCGATCTACGTACTTTCCTCGGTGTTTACCGCCGCTGCCGTTACTCTGGCCGGGGGTGTCGGTTTTGTAGGGCTTATCATTCCACACATGCTCAGACTGATCTCGGGTAACGATCATCGCAGACTGTTGCCCCATTGTGTCTTGTTGGGTGGTAGTTTTTTGGTGGTTGCCGACACCCTGGCCCGTACCATGATGGCACCCCAACAATTGCCAGTGGGTGTGGTCACCGCACTCATGGGTGTCCCTATATTTTTATGGCTGTTAGGCCAGGGGCAACAACGCCAGTAGTATGGCACTTACTCGACGATAACTCTCGCCAAGCCGCCAAGCACGCAGAGAACGGCCTTCGCCCCTGGTATCGCTGTCGACAGCCGTGCCTACCGCAGCATTAGCTCTTCCATGTGCGTCAAAGCGCTGGTCACATTGAGCGCCTTTCCCTTGGCGCCTTGGCGAGAGTCCCAGCAGCGAACACCGATAGCGCAACGTGTCTGGGTATACAAAGGCGAAACAGACAGCCAGAAATCCACGGCCGTTTTCAGTCCCCTGCAAAGACAACTATTTCCTCTCATGGGTATAGACACCGTCCCATTCGGGGCCGGGTGGGTGGACATGATAAACGGCTATGCGGTCACAATAGATCTTGTAGATCGACCGTTGTGGATGGGCCTTCTGTAAATTTAAAAACTGTAGCTCGGCCTGATCCCATCGCTGGGCGCGATAGTGCTTCAAACCATTTCGATACAGTGTCAACTCATCCAAAGCGTCCTGGGAAACATCCAATTTTTGACCGATAGGCTCGTATATTACCACCGGTTTTTCCCTGCCCACGACCCTGACCCGATCCAACTCGCGGTAGACAAACTCCGGAACGGCGTTACGGGTAAATTCGCTGATAATAATCGATACACCGTATTTTTTTGTCAGACTTTCCAGCCTGGAACCCAGATTCACGGCGTCACCCAGTACCGTGTAGGCCATGCGGAAGGCCGAGCCCATATTGCCCACACTCATCTCTCCGGTGTTTAGACCGATGCCCACCTTGATGGGTGGCCAACCACGCTCGGCAAAATGCTCCTGCAAGTCCCGCAAGCGGGCATCCATGGCCATGGCGGCCTCAAGGGCATGCCTTGCATGATCCGGGTTGCGCACCGGCGCCCCCCAAAAGGCCATAATGGCGTCACCTATATACTTATCAATGGTGCCACGGTGCTGGTGTATGACCTCCGTCATGGGCGTCAAATAAGCATTCATTAGATCTGATAACTCTTCTGGATTCAGGCCCTCAGAAATTGTGGTAAATCCGCGCACATCAGAGAACAACACCGTCATGTCCCGCCGTTCCCCTTCCAATGAATAGCTCTGTGGGTCTTTGCTCATCTCTTCCACCAGTTCCGGCGGTACGTATTGCCCGAACAAACCGCCGAGCTGACGCTTGCTCCGTGACTCCACAAAGTAACCGTAAGACATATTGTGAACAAACAAAACCATCGCCAGCAGCAGTGGCGATGCCAGAGGCAATACAAAATTGGAGTACTGCCATACCATCAGGTTAAGGATGACCGTGGCAGCGAAAACAGCGAACGTAAACAAGACGCTCCAGACGGGGTTAAGCAATGGCAGCACCAACGCCAGCATCAAACCTATCACCACCAGAATGACAAGTTCGGCTCCCAGAGTATAGGCGGGTCGATGCTGAAAGCGATCATCGAGAATAGCCGACACCAGATTGGCATGAATCTCCACTCCCGGATATATCTTTTGTACCGGTGTGTTGCGTAAGTCGAGCAGACCAGGAGCGGTAGTACCCACAAAGGCAATGGTGTCTTTTAAATTAATATCGCTCGGCACGGTCTGGCTCAAAACCTTTGTAGCCGAGACATAGGGGAAGCTGCCCTGGCGTCCACGGTAGGGCACCAGAGTAGCCACATCGGCATCCACGGGTATCTTGTGGGGGCCCAACCCGATCCACTCCATACCGTGATAGCGAGCACCCACCCCGTATCCTTGGGCGAATATTGTGCGCACCGGTTGACGTAGATACAGGCGCGCCACCGCCAAGGAAAGCGATTCGTAGATTGCGCCCTGGTATTCCTGAAGCATGGGCACACGCCGAAACACACCATCCACACTGGTGGTGGGATTATCAAAGAACCCCGCCGTCGCTGCGGCCTCTTGCAGCATAGGAATGTTACCACCGTAGCTCGAAGCCGTTTTAAAACTCAGGGTCTTTTCAGGAAAACTGCCCACGGGAAATACTGGTAGCGGCAAGGTGCCAGAGCTCACAGTGCGCTTGGGATCCTGGTTAAAGTAATAGCCCAGGACCACCGGGCGCCCCTTCAATCCTTCGGCGAAGGTCTTGTCACGGTTGAGTAACGGTCGAATACGATCCAGGGCCGGGGCCAGGACTCGATAGGCCGGGTCTGAAACCAATCTCTCTAATTGTTTCAGGACTGGGTTCTCATCTTTTTCTGCAAACACCACATCAAAGCCCAACACACGAATTTGATAGTGGTCGAACAGGGTGTCCACCAGCTTGCGCAGCTTGTCACGATTCCAAGGCCAGCGTCCCTCTGCTGCCAGACTGGCTTCATCGACATCAATAATGACGATGCGCTTGTCGACGGTATTCGGCAAGGTGAAGTTCAGACGCGCATCGTAGGTCCAGGCCTCTAATTGGCGAATGAAACTAATATCGACCCAACCTACGAGGTGGGTGAGAAAAAACACGATGACCGCCAGACTGATCCCGATGCGGGTCAGATGACGCCTCCACTTGCTAATCCACGCCTTCATTGCACACCCCAGTTGGCCGCACCGGCCTAAAAATTGAGCAGTGGAGCCCCCGCTCTCGAAACGGAACCTGTTTGAACTTAGGAACCAGCACCGCCGCTCGGCCCCATTTTTACCTACCCAATCGTGATTTGGGCCCATATTCTTAATGAATTTATGACTATTTTTCTAGAATCTAATGTAATATTATCACAAAACCCATTGATTATTCAGGCGTAATGCCCTCGATACACCCAAGATCATATTCGTGAAGCCTCTCTATATCATATTGTTGATTATCGCCGGAACGCTGGTCCACTCCCTGGCCCACGCCGAAAATAGTCACGACCTGCAGTTTAAGGTAACCCGTTTTGAGATCCAGGGTGACAACCCTCTGACAGCCAGGCAAGTACATGCGGTACTAGACCCTTTCTTGGGGGAACATGCCGGACTCGAGGGCCTCCAGGCGGCTACCGATGCCTTTGAGCAGGCGCTACGTTCATCGGGCTTCGCCTTCCATCAGGTCAACCTGCCACCCCAATCTCTGGATCAGGGGACTGTTCGACTCGAGGTGGTGGCGGTAGAACTCGGCGCCATCATCGTTGAAGGCAATGAGCATTTTTCAGACGAAAATATTCGCGCCAGTCTGCCACAACTCAAACCCGAGATCCGCAACATCAATACCCAAAGTCTGGGGCGCAGCCTGGCCCTGGCCAACCGCCATCCGGGCAAAAAAGTGCGCCTGAACTTTGCCGCAGGCACCCAGCCGGGAACCGTCGATGCACGCATTCGGGTCAAGGACCAAAACCCCCTGCGGGTTTTTAGCTGGCTGGACAATACCGGCAATAAAGAGACCGGCAACACCCGGCTGGGCGCGGGGATGCAGCATAGCAACCTGTTCGGACGGGATCAGATTGCGACCCTGACCTATACCACCTCGCCGGAGGGTGTGGATAAAGTCAGTCAATTCGGCGGCCAATACCAGATTCCATTTTATGGCGCCGGTGGGCTGTTGGATATATTTGCCGCCAAATCGGAGATAGATAGCGGCACCGTGGCCGAAGTGTTTGAGGTTGCAGGCAAGGGTACTGTACTCGGCGCTCGCTACACACACTTCTTCTCCAAGCAAAAACGCTACTCCCATGAGATGGCGCTCTCTGTTACTGACAAATTGTTTGAAAATGATGTAGATTTTCAAGGTGTGCCAGTAGGTGTGGACGTGCGTACCCGGCCCATGGAACTGCGTTACAGTGGTCGATGGCAAGGTGACCTCACCAACGCCGGTGTCTATATGGGTTATGCCCGCAACCTCCCCGGAGGCTCAAATAATAACGCTAAAGCCTATGCAGCCTCCCGTAGCGGTAGTGACAATAACTGGTCAGTGCTGCATATTGGCGGCAAGCTAAATCGAGCGCTACAGGGCTGGAATGTACTAGGACGCTTTGACGCCCAATATGCCTCCGTGCCCCTGGTCGCTGGCGAACAATTGGGTCTGGGCGGCGCCAATTCGGTGCGTGGCCTGGAAGAAAGAGAGATATCCGGTGATCGCGGTTATCGTGTCGGCATGGAACTGTGGTCACCAACCCTGAAGAAAACCGGATTACGCGCCCTGAGTTTTTTTGAAGGGGGCCGGATCACCCTGAAAAACCCCCTACCTGGTGAAATTGCGACCGAGAAAGTGGCGAGTGTCGGCCTCGGATTGCGCTGGTCCTGGCAAAATCGCCTCAGCCTGCGTCTGGATTGGGGGCGTATACTCAACGGCACCGACGCGGCCAATAAAACTGGCTCCAAATCAGGAGACAGCAAGGTGCATTTTAACTTGGGTTATCGATTCTAAAAAACCGGGGATAACGTCTTTGTATGGTCGAACAAATTCAACCCTACAAAATACTGTAGGTGCGAATTCATCCGCACACGCAAAAGACTATTTTAGAATGGCAATCATCTTGCCGCGCATATCGATAACTTCGTCAGCCTTGAGATTATTTAACACCCGGCTCACCATCTCCCGCGATGCCCCCACCATGGAAGCAATCTCCAGCTGGGTAATCGGTTCGGTAATCAACTCGCCGTTGTGCTGTGACGCCAACCGCCGTAGCAAACGGTCGACCCGGCCCTGGACATCCAGCAAAGCGAAGTCCCTGAGGTTGTCATTAAGGCCCCGGATCCGTTTGCTCAGGGCCCGCATCAAACTAATGGCAATCTCAGGGGAGTTGCCCATGCAACTCACGAAATCAGCCTTGGAGATTATTCCCAATTCAGTATCTTCCACTGCGGTAACGGTCGCCGACCGGGGCTCACCGTCGATCAGGGCCAACTCCCCAAAATATTCCCTGGGTCCCAGGTTGCCCAGCACCAATTCCTTGCCATCATCGCCGCACACCATGACCCGTACCTTTCCAGACAGGACCACATACAGGGCACTGGGATTGTCACCCTGACGCATCAGCACCGAGTTTCGGGGTACATGTTTGAGCACCCCATGGCTGGCGATGGCCTTGATCTCACCGTCGGCGAGATCGCAGAAAAGAGAAATTTGTTTGAGTAATGTAAAATGCATGGGCAAATAGTGCCTAACCGTCTGGAACCGCAAACCGCCAATCAGTCGAAAATGTGTACTTTTTCACAGACTTCCCCCTCTCGGCGTACTATATATTACAGTAGCACAGACTCATATTGAGAATACGGCATGAATCTACTACATACCAAAAAGTTTTTCGATCATACTGATATGGGCGTGGGGGCGCGCCGCAACCTGCTAGTGATCAGCCTTATTAGCCTGCTTCACGGCACCGCCCTAGCTAACCCCACAGGCGCGACGGTGGTGCAGGGGGACGTCTCCCTATCCCAACCCGACGCCCAGACCCTGAATATTGCCAATTCCCCCGGCGCCATTATCAATTGGCAGGACTTTTCCAACAATCCCGGAGAGATTACCCGCTTTTTACAGCAAAATAACGCCAGTGCAGTACTCAACCGCGTGGTTGGCCAGGACCCCTCGCAAATCCTGGGCAGTCTGCTGTCCAATGGCAGGGTTTTTCTGATCAACCCCAACGGTATCGTGTTCGGTGCTGGCGCCCGCGTGGATACTGCCGGGTTGATCGCCTCATCTTTAAACCTTTCTGATGCGGATTTTATTGCCGACCAATACAACTTTGCGGGTGGGGACGACGCCGGCGCCGTCATCAATCGAGGTTTTATCAAATCGAGCAAAGGAGGTGAAGTCTTGCTTATCGCCTCCAATGTGGAAAACAGCGGCATTATCCAGGCTGAGGACGGCACCATCTTGCTGGCTGCCGGGCAAAAACTGACCCTCACCAGCCTGGATCTGGATCACATCAGCTTCGATATCCAGGCCCCGGACAACAAGGCCCTCAACGTGGGCAGTCTGCTCGCCAACGGAGGCGCCGCAGCCATGCTGGCGGGCTCTGTTCTGCAAAGAGGTCGTATCCAAGCCAATCGGCTCGCCCGCGATGCCGATGGCCGTATTCGCTTGATCGCCCAGGACACACTCGAGGTCAGCGGCATCGTTACCGCCACCGGGACCAGCGACGTGGCCGGTGGAAACATCCAGATGACCGGGGGCACGGTCGCCTTGAACAACGCACAGATCCTGGCCTCTGGGAAATCCGGCGGTACTGTACTGGTGGGGGGAGATTTTCAGGGCGCCGGTAAACTCGCCAATGCACAAAACACAACTGTTGATGCTCAGTCTTCTATTCATGCCAGCGCCACCGGTACGGGCAATGGTGGTAAGATCATCGTCTGGTCCGACGACACCACCACCGTAGAGGGCGCACTCAAGGCCACCGGCGGACCCACCGGTGGCAATGGCGGTTTCATCGAGACTTCAGGCAAGAAGACCCTGGAGTTCACCACCGCCGCTAACGTCAGCGCCCCCAAGGGAAAGGCCGGGACCTGGCTGCTGGACCCGGAAAATATCGACATCGACAGCGGCAAGGCCGTCAACATCGAAACCGCCCTCAACCAGGGCAGTAACGTGTCAATCAAAACGTCCGC
>DRJZ01000097.1 GCA_011052015.1 Acidiferrobacteraceae bacterium
AAAGGCATTGAAGGCCTTTCTGGGCAACAGCACTTGTTCGGCAAAGGCGTTGGCCTGGGCCTCCTTCTCACCATCCATGCTGTTTACGCCTTCGATGAAGAGTTCCTTCTTGCCATGCAGGAGGATATGCCCGGCCTCGTGGAAGAATGTGAACCAAAGGTGGTCATTGGTTTTGTAGCGCAGACTGAGCTGGATTATGGCCTTGCCGGGATTCACCCAGCGGGTCGCGCCGCTAACGCCGGTTTTCGGCAGGCAAGGGACAAAGACCACGGCCACGCCGGCTTTGGCGCACCGCTGCTGCAAGGCGGGCACAAAATGCCCCGGGGCGCTCTGTGCGGTGAGCCCCCGGATTTCATCCAGTGTCTCGCGGAAGGCTGCCTTGTTAAATGGTTTGCACTGGATGGTGGCCGCCTCCAGTTCGCCCTGGCGCAACCAGGCTGAGACGGCCTCTTTGAGGATTTCGTGTTTGTTGTGCTGGCGGTAGGCGACGGCCACGTTGGGCCAGATATTGCCCCATTGTTCGACGCTGGCAATACCGAAGAAGCGCAGCACTTCCTCCAGTTGCTTCCTTTTGTCCTTGTGTTTTTTCAGCCAACCCATTTTTGCCATGGCGTTAACCGGGATGCGCTTGAGCCAGTCGAGGTTGTTCTCCAGTTGTGCCTCTTCGGCCAGGCGCGCGCGGGTCTCCTGGTAGTGGGCTTCCAGATTGAGCCAGTATTCCACTGGCATACCGAGGGCACGCTCCAGCTTGATAGCGGTTTCCGGGGTAATGATGATGGTGCCCTTACCCTTGAGAATGGCGATGATGTGCTTTTCACTCAAGCCGGTACGCTTGGCCAGCTCGGTCCTGCTCATGTTGCGCAGTTCGAGTTCGTACTCCAGCACCTCGCCGGGGGTTACCGTGTAGTCAGGCGTATATTGGTTGATTGCTGTGTTATCCATGGGTGTCCTCCACGCCTAAAATCTTGATGGCGGTGATGCGGTGCCAGTCCAGCCCGCCTTGCGGCCGCTCCGGTAGCGGGTTGTTCATCGGCTGGATGATCAACCGAAACGGACCATCCAGATCCAGGCTAAGCGTTCCTTTTCGGTTGCCCGTCAGTTCATGGCACCGGTGTGGCGGACTATAGGGCGGGGCAAATGCACCCAGATGGGGGGCTGCTCTTAGCGCCGTCATCACCACCTTGATTCGCTTTGCGCGCTGCTGCCCGAAGGCCTTGAGCATCACCCTTTCTTCGTTGAACTGCTTTTGCAGCTTCCTGCTGGAAAAGTCGATATCAATCAAAATTACTTACCTGATAGGTTAATATATTTTAAAAAAAATATCCATGACTTAGAGGGGGTCCTGATCTCGATTAGTTCAAGTTATTTTTATGGATTGAGGCATTCTAGCAGTACACGGCTCATTTCCGTGGGCTATCGAGCCATAAAGCCTGTACTCACAGGCAGATTGAGACCCTTGCCAATTATATCTGATCGGATATAATTATAGACATGAATGTGATTCGTCTCCTACGCACCCAAGCGGGCCTGACACAACAAGAATTGGCGGCCCGGGCTGGAACCTCTCAGCCTGCCATCGCATCCTATGAATCCGCAGCTAAATCTCCCACGCTGGCAACATTACAAAGACTAGCTTTTTCTGTTGGGCTGGATCTGGCGGTTACTTTTGTTCCACACTTGACGAGAGAAGACCATAGAAGTCTTGCCTATCACCGGGTGATCGCAGAAAAATTGAGCCAAAATTCCATCTCTACCCTAAAACAGGCAAAACGAAATTTAAGCAGATTGGGCAGGCTTCACCCAGGGGCAAAACCGCTCTTTACTCAATGGCACCTTTGGCTTGCGCTTCCAATTGAGGAGTTGAAATCTAAAATTCTTGATCCCGGGATAGCAGCACGAGATATGCGGCAGGTGTCGCCATTCTCAGGACTACTTCAACCCCAGGAACGCGTCCAAATCATCAAGCAGTTTAGAAAAGAATATGGCTCGTGAACCGGGATCAATTCGAACACACGGTACGCGCCGCCGGGGCCATTTTGGGGGTTGATGAAATCCTGGTCATTGGAAGCCAGGCGATCCATGCGTCACTCGATTTTGAGCTTCCGGAGGCACAACGCTCGATTGAAACCGGCATTTCAGCCCTTGAAGATCAAGGATCGATAGGGACTTGGTAAACCACCCTACCCTGCGAACCCGATTGAAGGGTATTAGGACGCTAAAACCGAAAATCAGTATTGCATCTCATTCCCAACGATACCGACTGACATTGGCGACAAACGGGGTTCAGTGACGCGCAGCCTCATTGGTTCAATCATCAATATCTTATTGATTTATAATAATATAATTCCTGTTTGGGCCACCGGAGGGGAACTAATCCCTGAATTTGGCACTCTCATGGTTAGAGTGCTAAAATATCTATGTTAACTTAATGTCAGTGACATTACAGTGAGGAGTGTTATGAGCAAAAAACAACTTGTTCTTTTGCCCGCTGGCCTGCAAGGCGACAGCGGTCTTGCGTCGTATATCCGTATCGCCCAGACGGCGCCCATCCTCAGTATTGAAGAGGAGCGGGTCCTGGCGGTGCGCTTTCGTGAGGACGGCGATCTGGAGGCAGCAAAACAACTGGTGCTTTCACAGCTGCGCAATGTGATTCACGTTGCGCGGAAGTTTAGCGGCTACGGCCTGCCCCAGGCCGATCTCATTCAGGAAGGCAATATTGGCCTGATGAAAGCGGTCAAGCAGTTCGACCCACAACGCAGGGTGCGCCTGATTTCCTTTGCCATACACTGGATCAGGGCCGAAATGTTCGACTATATCTTGCAAAACTGGCGTCTGGTCAAGATCGCCACCACCAAATCCCAACGCAAGCTTTTCTTTAACCTCAGGAAACGTCGCCGTCACCTGGGTTGGATGACCCGCCAGGAAGTCGATGGCTTGGCCAAAGAGCTTGATGTAGACCGCGAGACCGTACTGCAAATGGAATCGCGCATGAATCATAGCGACACCCCTTTTGAAGCAGATGACAACGACCTGGATAACCCTGGCTTGGCGCCAGCAGGCTATCTGCAGGACATGCGCTATAACCCGGAACAACTGGTTTCAGCGGCCAACCAGGTGGACAATAACAACCACCAGATCGCCACCGCGTTGAGTAATCTGGATGCCAGAAGTCGCGACATCGTGCAACGTCGCTGGCTGAATGAGGACAAACCGACCCTGCACGAACTGGCGGGTCAGTATGGTGTGTCGGCCGAACGTGTTCGCCAGATCGAAAAGAAAGCCCTGGCATCCATGAAAGATATTTTGGTCGCCTAAGAAAGACTGCACACCGTCCAAGCAACAACAAAAAGGCCCCCTCCGTCAGGTAGGGGGCCTTTTTGTTGGCCATCAACTCTGTAGGCGATAGGTAGACTCGCCCCAACCTGCCGGTTTAGGGGGGCCACAGACCTCAGGATTGAAATAAAAATAGTCTTCAAGGCCTTCCTCCGCCGCCGACAGCACCTCACCGGTGACCATCTTACGAATGGTAGAGAACCCCTCTTTTTCCCGCAGATTAAACAACTCCGGCATCACCCTCATGTTGACAATTTTCTTCAGTTGGAAGGGCCGCCAAAAAGGCGGCTGGCGTTTATTCGAACAATAACCGCGAATTTGAAAGCTCTCTACCACATAGCGACCACTTTTGGACCTGAATAATACATGTGGCTCAATGACTCTGGGGCGGGCCTGGCTCTTGTAATAAATCTGCACACAGCGCTTATTGGCGATGGCGGCAGATAAGATTTGAACAGCATCGGGCAACATGGTTTGATCTCCCAGCATTATTTCTACACCTGTTACATACTACTATTGGCAACAACGACCCTAAAGGGTAGTCAATTCGGATAGGCGGTCCGTTTCTCGCTACATTCGGCAAACCGGCCATGCTCCGCTATTGAATCAGGCCAGTCACATCCAGACTCAAGACGTGCTTGGGATCGGTCTTGCTCCGTACCAGCATATGGTAGGCCTGGGACGTTGCCTTATACCCAATAATATCATGGTATTTCAGGGGTGCTTGGTCGGCAGGTAACACCGCATTGAGCGCCTCCACCGTCAATGGATAGTGGCCCGTCCGCTTCCGATAGTCTGCCAGACGTTGCTTGATCCTGGGTAACAGTAACTCGCTGGCCTCCTTGCTCTGCCGCTCGGCATGAATACTTTTCACCCTGTCGATCAAGGCGGTGATCTTCTGCAACCGTTCAGGGTGCCCCTGGTTCGCCCGCACCGCTTGATTAAGCAAACTGAATGCACCGACAAGGTCGCCTTTTGCTAACCGCCAGTCTGTCTCGCGCAGGGGCAATTTGTAGTCCAGTCCATGCCGTGCGGCAGTACGGGTCTTTGAATCTCGCCAACCGGCTAGCTTGATGGCCTGCTGATATAGCAGGCGGGCGGCTTGATAATCGTTCTTTCTTTCATAGTCCTGGGCCTGGCGCAAGGCGCTCCGGGCCTCTAACACAACTGGGGAAAGGCTGGTGGCCTCAGGCCCCGAGCGGGTCTGATCCTCCTTTGTTCCCGGAGACTTTACTCCCTCTTCGGTCGCACTCACGGTGGAGACTGTGTGAGCAGTCTTTGTGGCTGGAGATGCCAAAGCCGAGGCCGAAGCCCAGACAAAACACTCCACTAAAATCAGAAAATTATAGATACCGACCTTCACCGGCATGACGCCAAGTATATTCATGATAGGGATTTTCACACAGCCTCGATGGGGATCAGGAAAGTCCACGCCAAAATACCCTGACACAAGACTCATAGGCGCCCCCATAAATGGGGACAAAGCGACTAGCGCTTAAACGCCACCACATGGTCTGCCTTGACCCGGATACCCACTTGTTCACCAATGGCATGATCGGCATGGCTCGGGAAAAGCGACAAAATTTTTCCGCCACTGGCAAGTTGTAAGGTGTATAGAATCTCTGCGCCCTTGAATGCCTTCTGGACAATCTCGGCCTTCAAATGACTTGCAGGGTCCGGGAGCACATCATCCGGCCGCAATAGCACATCAATGGCGGTGCCTTGCTGCCATTCAAACTCACATCGACCCTGAACGATTCCCAACTCGGTTTCTACCTTGTTATCTGTCGCCAAAGTACCCGCCAAAAATACGCCTTGACCGATGAAATCCGCTATAAACCGGGTTGCAGGTCGATGGTAGAGATTGTAGGGCGAATCCCACTGTAAAATACCCCCCTCATACATCACGCCCACCTCATCCCCGAGGGAAAAGGCATCGTGCTGATCGTGGGTCACCAACACGCAGGTCATTTCCTGGTCTTTGAGTATCTGCCTGACTTCATCAATGAGACGCTCTCGCAGGTCAACATCCAGATTCGAAAACGGCTCATCCATCAACAACAGGTCGGGGTTGGGCGCCAGGGCCCGCGCCAGGGCCACACGCTGCTGTTGTCCGCCGGACAATTCGTGAGGATATCTATCTCCCATGCCATCCAATCCCACACGCTCCAACATTTCGCCTATAAGCGCTGATTTTTCCGCACGTCCTACGCGACGCAAACCAAACCCAATGTTTCGCTTCACCGTCATGTGCGGAAACAGGGCGTAATCCTGAAAGACCATGCCTAATCGACGGGCTTCCGGTGCAATGGTAAATCTTGGCCGCGACACGCAGCGCCCATTGATCACAATCTCACCGTGACTCAGGGCATGAAAACCGGCAATGGCGCGCAGTACGGTGGTCTTACCACACCCGCTAGGACCTAGCAGGCAAACCAAACTGCCCTTGGGCGCGCACATGGACAGGTCGCGTACAGCGACACGATCATCATGGCGGCACTCAATATTATTTAATTCAAGCAGGGTACTCAATGTCTAGCCAACCTTTTTAGCCACTAGAACTCTATCAGCAAAAATTCGAGCAAGGCCTTTTGCGCATGCAGTCGATTTTCCGCCTGCTGCCAAACCACACTTTGGGGCCCATCGATAACTTCGGCAACCACTTCAAAACCGCGATAGGCCGGCAAACAATGCATAAAAATAGCTTTCTTATCCGCCGCCGACATAAGTGCTTTGTCCACCATGTAACCGGAAAAGGCCTTGATGCGTTTTTCCTTCTCCCCCTCCTGCCCCATACTCGCCCAGGTATCGGTCACCACAGCGTGGGCGCCCCGCGCTGCTTCACTGGGACTCTCCACCATGGTTACATGATCGGAACAGACCGCTACGAGGTCCGGATTGGGGCCAAAACCATCAGGAGTGGCAATACGCAATCTAAAGTCAAATTGTCGTGCCGCGTTTATCCACGAATGACACATATTATTACCATCACCCACCCAAGCGATTTCACAACCCGCAATGTCGCCACGGCACTCTTTATAGGTCTGGATATCCGCCAACAACTGGCACGGGTGATATAAATTCGTCAGTCCATTTATCACCGGCACCTGGGAGTGTTCGGCAAAGGTTTCGATCATATCGTGACCCGAGGTGCGGATGACGATCACATCTACCATACGTGACATAACACGCGCAGTATCCGCCACCGGCTCACCACGACCCAACTGAGAATGCTCGGTGGCCAGGAAAATCGAATTACCACCAAGCTGGGTCATGGCCGTTTCAAAAGAGACCCGGGTGCGGGTCGATGATTTGTCGAATAGCAGGGCCAAGGTCGCCTGCTGTAGCGACGTATGTCGCTCGTCCTTCGCCAAGGCCTGCTTGAATTCACCGGCGCGATCAATGACGCGCTTGAGTTCGGCGGAACTCAAGTCCATTAAAGATAAAAAGTGTCTCACCATGACCTAGCCATAAACCTTTTCAACTACCTTTATCGTGCGACTAACGATCTCGTCGGCCTCTTGATCCGTCAGAATCAAGGGTGGCAACAAACGAATGACATTACCTGCGGTGACATTAATCAGCAACCCCTCTTTTAAAGCCTCGGCCATGAGTTCCACACAGGGCTGTTGTAGCTCGATGCCAATCATCAAGCCCTGGCCACGAATTTCCTGAACATAGTCTTTGCCAGACAAGCCTACGGTAAGGCCTTCCAATATCTGATGGCCCAGGGTCCGGGCCCTTTGCGCCAGACCCTGGGCCTCCAGGACGCCTATCACCGCCAGGGCCACATGGCTGGCCAACGGGTTACCCCCATAGGTTGAACCATGGGTCCCCTTCTGGAGCACATTGGCGGCCTCGCCCTGGGCCATGCAGGCCCCAATAGGAAAACCGTTGCCCAAGGCCTTGGCCACTGTCATCACATCGGGCCGCGCCTGCCGATGCTGCCAGGCAAACCACTCGCCAGTACGGCACATGCCGGTCTGGATCTCGTCCAACATCAGCAACCAACCCTGTTGGTCACACAATTGTCGCAAGCCCGGAAGATAAGCTTCGTCGGGGATCACCACCCCGCCTTCACCCAGCACCGGTTCCACCAACACCGCAACAACGTCATTGCTATTGGCCGCCACCTTGACGATTGCATCCAGATCGTTATAGGGGACGCGGGTAAAGCCCTGCACCAGGGGTTCAAACCCGGCCTGCACCTTACGACTGCCGGTGGCCGACAGGGTCGCCAGGGTGCGGCCATGAAAGCTGCCCTCCATGACCACGATCGCAGGCGACTTGACCCCCCGGCCTTGCCCATAGAGACGCGCCAGCTTGATGGCCGCCTCATTGGCCTCGGCGCCAGAATTGGCAAAAAACACCCGCTCCATGCCAGCCTTGTGGGTGAGTCGTTCGGCCAACTGTTCCTGCATCGGGATGTGATAGAGATTCGAGGTATGAATCAGGGTCGAGGCCTGCTCACACAGGGCGGCCGTGACCTGCGCATGGGCATGGCCCAGACCGCACACCGCGACCCCCGCCAGGGCATCCAGGTAGGGCTTGCCTGCATCGTCCCACAGCCATACGCCCTCGCCCCGCTCAAAGCTTACTGGCAGGTGGCCATAGGTCTGCATGAGGTGTTGATTCTCCATTGCCATAAAATGATAAAGGCGCCCTCAAAGTGGGGCGCCGTTTAATCAAACGAAAATTCTATTGGGTTATACCGACATTGCCAAGACCATAATAGCCCAAAACACAAAAGGCCCGGTCCCTAAGGGCCGGGCCTTCAGGCAAGTATTGTGTCTCTTCTTAGCCAAAGATTCCAGTGGTATGGGCTGGAGTACCCACAATCATGAAGAATAACATGGGGATAGACAACATGGTGTTGGTGCGGGAAGCCAGCAGCGCGACACGGGCCGCCTTGGCCTTTTCCTCACCGGTGGCCTCAACAATACCTAATACCTTCTTCTGATTAGGCCAAATGAGTACCCACACATTAAACAGCATGACCGTCCCCAACCATGCGCCAATACCGATGTAGGCGGCACTACCCTGTAATGTAAAGGCCTTGACCCAGCCGTGGCCACCGTGCGCCAAATAATAGGAGCCAGTGATCCAGGTCGCCAGCGCCGCCCAGCGGAACCACAACAGGGCGCAGGGAGCGATGTGTTTGGCAATACCGGCTGCGGTATTGTCGGCCTTGGCCTTCTTCATGCCCGGCACCTGAACAAAATTAAAATAGTACAATAGGCCGATCCAGGTAATACCGGCCAAAATATGCAAAAAGCGATCGAATACTAGTGCGAATTCCATAATGGTTTCTCCCGAGAATTTTTAATCAATTTAATGAGCACTACGGTTTATAGGGGCAAAAAATTCTTGGCGAAGTAAAAAAGGATGACGGTCAGCACCACCCCGGCAATGATCGTTCCAGTAATCGAATCGAGTGGGTTTTTCATAGCAATTTCCCTGTGGGTACAGCCTCTAAGAGGCAAGATAATAGTTGACTAGATTGGTCGGACAAGAGGGTAAGGGAATTGCGCCAATATTTCAAGATAATTACCAAAAGCTTCGTTGTGCCCAGCCCTGAGTCTAAGGGGCAGCAGCCAATATCCATATTTAATTTACGTGAATACGATGGGCGAGCATCCAGGCAACACCTTAAGGTAAGGCCTAAATTTAGGGAAGATCGGTATCTGACCCGAATGGTATTTGGCTTTTTCTCATTCCCACGCTCCCGCGTGGGAATGCATACCCCGCGTGAGCACGCACATGTTGTGCCGTCAGGGAAGGGTTCCCACGGAGGACCGTGGGAACCAGGAATCTTGACATCTTGTCCACTGGCGCCTAGCCCCAATTTACACTAAATTTTCGAACTATCCTGGTTCGCAACCCTAAACGAGAGGCAATGTGTATGGCTACAACTACAAAGAACAGTCGGCAACTCACCGCCATCATTGAACGTGAAGGCGATGGCTTTGTTGCCTTGCCCGGAACTGGATATCGCCAGCCAAGGCGGCACAATCGAGTCTTCGCGGGAAAATCTGCGCGAGGCGCTGGAACTTTTTTTCGGAACGGCCTCCGCCAAGGAAGTGGGTCAGCGCCTGCACGGGGAAATCTACATCACCTCACTGGATATTGCGGTTGGCTAAACTTCGCGTACTTTCAGGCAAGGAAGTTATGTTCGATCCTGTTACAACACCACTTTACCGAAGTCCGCAGGCGCGGGAGGCATGTGGTCATGCAGAAGAAAACCGCTGACGGCAGCATCACAATCCCGGTCCCCGACCACTCAGAACTGCGTGCAGGCACTTTACAAGCCATCATTCGTCAAAGTGGATTGGCCCGTGCGGTTTTTGGGTCCTAACCAATGGATGCGCGGACCCTAAATTCTTAATGAAGAGTCCTTACAAAGACCAAAGCGCACTCAGCGCAGCGATAGACCGAAACAAGCAAACGAAGTAGAGTAGAGAAAATAGGTACCTGGCCCCAGTTTGCCTTTTGGTTACCAGCATCATCGGCAATGGGTTAAAGGCAAAAGACAAGACCCTATATGCTGACCCTATGTGACTCTGAGCCGGATTCGACAGCGGGGCTTGTGTTCAGTAAGACGGAGGAATTCCTGGTGGATGGTGCGATACAAAAAGGGTGGCTTGTCCGGAAAAGGATTTGCGTAAAGGATGAATCGTACGACATATATTTTTCGAGTCGGCAAACAGAACTGACATTTACATCTGAGGCATTACTAACCAGTACATTGCTTCCCGCAATGAAGACGGGTATACGGCTGGAAGACTGTGAGGCAGATGCGTTGTTCCTGGCTTCGCTCCCGGAGTTGATGGGTATTTACAGCCTGTGGGAAGCGGGCGCAGGGAAAATAGACATAAGCAACCTGATGCCGACATCGCGTGACAGCCGGGAGACGAACCGGGTCGGTGTGTTTTTTACGGGTGGTGTCGATTCATTCTATACCTTGCTGAAAAACCGGGATGAGATAGACGATGTTATTTTTGTGCATGGGTTTGATGTAAACCTCGGGGATGTAGAGCACCGGAACCGCGTATCGAGGCTGGTCAACCGGGTTGGCGGGGAGTTGGGGGTCAATGTTATAGAGATAGAAACAAACCTGCGTTCACTGCTGGACAGATATGTTTCCTGGAATATGGCGCATGGTGCAGCCATGGCGGCAGTCGCACACCTTCTTTCACCGCTGTTTTCCCGGATCTACATCGCATCGAGTTTCTCGTATGACATGATATTCAACTGGGGAAGTCACCCGCTGCTGGATCCTTTATGGAGCTCCGGTACACTACAGTTGATCCATCACGGATGCGAAACCAAGCGTGTCGACAAAGTGGCATATATATCAGCATATGACATCGTCATGAAGAATTTGAGGGTGTGTTATAAAAACCTGAGTTATCCAAAGGGCGGGCATGACTGGGGATATAATTGCGGGGTGTGTGAAAAATGTCTCAGGACAATGACTGCACTGCGGGTGGCAGGCAAGCTGGAAGAATGCAGGACATTTGCCCGGCCTATCGATTTGAAGCTGCTCTCCAGGTTGAAAAAAATCACGCATGCACAAAAAATATTTCTTGAAGAAAATCTGGCAGCCCTCGGCGTTGAAGACAAAAATTTACGCAAGGCCATAATGAAAGCCCTGAAGAATGTGAAGCACTGACCGTGCAAGTAACCCTCTGGTTGATAACAGGTTCGACAGAGACAGTTTGTCGAAAGTGGAAACAAACGAAGAGCATGTGTTGATAATGAACGGGTGGTTCACCACGAAGTATAAGCAGAATAAATGGACAAATTCGCCCACTTTGATCAACAAAATAGCAGCGGATCACGAATGGTTGCCCTTTGGCTCCTTCAATGGCGAATCCGTCTCCTTTGGGTCGAGGCTGTGTGAAAACGTAAAAATATTTGATTCTTAATAGAATAATTCCCCACTGTCCTGGCTAATCTGGCTTTATATTTATAGGTGGGATTGCCTAATATTTAATCCCTCCGTCCCCTTTTCCTCACTTTTCCCTTTACCCTTGTGGGTGGCGAATGACTCACTTACGCCGGGGTAGGGCAAGACTGCAAATTAAGGTGGTTTCGTGTTACATGTAACGATTCACCGTGCACAGGCGAAAATCTTTTTAATGCGGCGCACCTCCTGCGGGAGCACCAGGACCCGGGTCTTTCATGTCCAGCGGATGGCCGCCACTGCTGAGGCCGGAACCGCCCCGGTTGCAGGCATCCGAGCTGGCATCACCACAGTCAATCGCCCCCGCAATGCCGACATTGGGCGCGATGCTGGTGCGCACGGGTTCAGCCCCAGGATTTTCCCCGTTTGGCCCTGGCCGGGATGTCATGCCACGGGTATCCGCCCGTTTCTTGCGGCAGCCCTGTCCCGGGACGAAATCACAGCCGTCGTTCGCCGGGCCGTTACTGCCTTCGGGGGTGGGTTGATTATCTGGTTGTGCGGGCGTAACCGGGGCAATAGGACCTATTCGCGTAATCGTGGACGGCCTATCAGTCCCCGACGTTCGCGTAGCAGTCCACCCGTCACCTACATCAATCGTATCCCCGTGTTGCTCATCAACAATAGTACCGTCGCGATCAATGGTTGTTGAATCGCGATTAATTAGAGCGCCGTTACGGTCAGTCGTTACCCAGCCAACGGTTCGGTCCCCGTTGTCGCTAAAGTCCCTGGTCTCCCGATCACGGGTGCCGTCAGAGTTGGTTCTGTCTCTATAATTTCCATGCCCGCCCGCATAACTGTAAAAGTGAGTATCTCCCCATCCCCCGACGGCGGTTGGCCCATCCTGTTGCGCCTGACCACGTCCGGGGATGTGTATGCCGTCGGCCGGGCGGCCGGACCCGACACGGGCCTTGCCGGCGGGACCACTGTCGCCCGGGCTGCGGACCATGCAGTCGGCCGAGTTGCCCCCCGAGAGGCAGTCATGCATGGATTGCGGTTTCGTCTCCGGCCTGTTGCCACCCGCACCACCGAGACAACCGGCCGGGTTGAGGCTGCCGATGCCGCAATTCTGCCCCTGACGGCCACCCGGACCCTGGTTCAGGGAGGTGCCGGGTTGGGTGGCCTGCTGCAGTTGTTGTAGTTGCTTGACCTGCTGCAGGCGCTGAGCCGCGACACCTCCCTGGGCGGTATTATCCAGGGGGCTCTGCCCCTGTCCGCCCTTGTTCAGCGGTAGTATCGGTGCGTTTTTCAACAAGGGCGTGTGCTTGACCGCTGGAGTGGTGAGGGGGGCGGTTTTGAGTTTCAGATCCTGGGTCGCGATAGCCCTCTGGGCGGTATTATCCAGGGGGCTCTGCCCCTGTCCGCCCTTGTTCAGCGGTAGTGTCGGTGCGTTTTTCAACAGGGGCTTGGGCTTGACCGCCGGCGCGGTGAGGGGGGCGATTTTGAGTTTCAGATCCTGGGCCGCGACCGGGGTGTCATGCAGGATCACGGCCAGGGTCAGGGTGGTGCCAATGAGGATGGGGATTGCTTTCATAGTCTCTCTCCAAGAGTTCCGCTTTTTTGCCAACGAAACGCAGCGGGCTTTTATAGTACAGTGATGTGGAAATTGAGCAATATATGCCACAACCCTACTGACAATCATCCTTCTTCCGAAAATAAGTCTTGAAATCAGCAACGGTCATATCGAGTATATTACGGTCGGTGGGCCTCATGGAGCATTCTATAAATTTACCCTGTGCCACACAAAGAACTAAAGAAGAGTTTGAAACCGGATACACAGGTCCAGTCATATTCATTGGCCCGGCCTTCCACTAACACATTCTGATAGTCGAGAATTAAGTCACCGGTGTGCACTTTTTGGGTGTCGTTACAAATCACACCGGTAATGTGCAACTTGATCTTCGAATTATGCATACATGCCGATCGGGCCTACCCCCTGTTGCGTGTCGGCGCTCATGCGCTAACGGGTGCGCCCGTCATGCATTCGTAGTAGCCCAGATCCTTGATGAAGCGCTCCAACGGCACCGGCATGCCCAAATAGTAGCCCTGTGCGGTATCGCAACCCATCTCCTGTAGACGATCCATGATCTCGGCGTTTTCGACGCCCTCCGCGGTCACCGACAGACCCAGATTATGGCCCAGGTCGATGGTCGCAAGGATAAGAAGGATAAAAGCCCTATTCCCTAAAGTCCACAGTTATTGAATAGCCGATAACTTCACTTTATTACACTAATCGCTACGAAAACTTATTGAATTCTGCCGCCTCCGCTCTGCTTTACATCCATTTCCGGCCAAATTCTTGCCCTCAGACCAACAGATACCCTGCCGCTCCCACTTGGGTAAAAGCAACTTGAGTTAAATGGTCGGTTTCTTCAGGGTCAATCGAACAAGCGGGATTGCGGCGGTGCCCGGGCTTCTGGCAACAAGTCCGTTCCTCCCGAGGCCGCTTTTTCTCCAGGTGGGTGAGGATCCTCTTGATGACCACCGGGTCTTCTCGGCTTTGGCTTCCTGCGTCACTCTACCTCCGCGTCCATGCAGTCGAATACATGCAATGACTTTCACTGTGCCACCGCATTTCCCGCAGATCTCAATGTCGATATTGCCTACACGGATATAGGTAGGCGTGAGCACTAGTGCATGCACGTAGGTAGAACAATGCAGGAGCAATTGTCGAGGACGCGGAAGCCTTGAACACCCGTTTGAGTCGCTACGCCCAGAGCCTGCCCCGGACTTGATCCGGGGTCATCAATGCCCGGTGTCCGGCTAACGTTCTCTCTTCCCCATATTGATAGCGAGTGCTGCACGGTACTGAATTGTTGCCTGAACACGTAAAGATATTCATGGCAACCGGTTCCACATTACCAATATACGGGAAAACGGGCCGGTCCAAAGAGAGTTTAGTCCAGCGGCAACACTTTCCGATTCCGATAGCGCCATTTGTCAAGAGATCGAGAACACCATTTTTACTCCCCGGCTTGTGACTAGCGCCGCAGGATCGCGATCCAGCGATATAAATTTAGCAGGCTCGCCAAGGACCCGGCAATATAGGTGAAAGCCGCAGCTTTCAATATTTTGCGGGCATGATATAGCTGACTCTTTGAGATATATTCCCCCGACCGTAAAAGCGGCAAGGCCCTGCCGAAACTAGCGTTCCATTCGACCGGTAGTGTTATCAGGTGCACCAGCGTACCAAAGGCGATACCCGAGATACCTGATATAAAAACCAATCCACCCAAGGTCGGCGAACGCGCGACCAGCGCCAATAACGGCACAGCCATAATAGCGGCACTGCCCAGTTTTTCGGTAAAACGCGCGATCGTTACCAGTGAATGGCGCAACTTGAAAACAGGGTAACCCGAGGCATGCTGCACAGCGTGCCCCACCTCATGTGCGGCAATGGTGATTGCCGTCAGCGATTTGCCGTTGAAGTTGTTGGGCGACAGACGCACCGCCCGGTCTACTGGATCATAGTGGTCCTGGTTGGCACTGGCCTGCTCCACCGAAACACCTTCGATCTTCAATTGCTCCAGCAAATGGGCCGCCAGTTCTCCGCCAGTCCCCGGAAATAAGTCACCTGGAGATTCGTATTTTTTCAGTACGCGAGTTACCCAGTAGTTGGGCAGATAAATCAGCGCTGCCATCAGACCCGCAGCGAGGGCAATTAGCAATATGTGCATGAGGTGTGGCTGGATTCAATCCGATTGGCGCTTGTTGCAACACCATTTTGAATGAATCTCGCCACGTCCGCCACCCCGGGCGAATCTGTAAGTCCCACATAATTTACGGGTTTTGTCGATAGCAGGCAGCGTCTACAAGCTAAATGCCTTGCGTCCCGCCTGCGGCCCCACGGCGATGCGGTAGGTGGCCGCTCTCGCGTATCCCTGCGCTTCGCGGCATTTGTACTTATCCCTGCACATCATGGAACTGCCCAGCAGTTGATTCATCGGGTCTTCATCCATCGCATCTGCGGCCAGATAGCTGTTTTCGGCAACTGCTCCAGCAGCCCTTCCTTCTCCAGAAAACGGCCAATGCGCCGGGCAATGGTATGGACCAGTTGAGTGAGTTCGTCGCTGGTCGGCGCTCTGACCCACCGGAACCGGGTGGCTGCCCCGTTGGCACCATCTAAGTAAACGCCATCCAGGAACAGCAGTATGAAGCAAAGGAACAGCAAAAATTGACTCAAAATTCAATTTGGGTCCATTCTTGACCTAATCGGCCAAAAAACCGATTATACCGGCTCGATAAGGTGTGCCTGAGGGCACCGTCGTCCAAAACGCAATAATCCCATCCCACTTCCCCCTGAAGGAGCCCCATGAAAGCCAGTGACCGTAAGCGCCTGCTGCGCGAAATGATTTTCTACCGCCGTTTTGAGGAAAGGACCTTCGAGGCCTATATGGAACGCAAGGTGGGCGGATTCCTGCACCTGTACTCCGGTCAGGAGTCTGTCGCCACGGGCGTTCTGGAAGTGGCCCGACCCGGCCATGATTATGTCATCACCGGCTATCGTGACCATGTCCATGCCATTAAGGCGGGCGCGCCGGCACGAGAGGTCATGGCGGAACTCTACGGCAAGGAGACCGGGTCCTCTAAGGGTCGCGGCGGCTCCATGCATATCTTTGATCCCAGCGTCAATTTCATGGGGGGCTATGCCCTGGTGGGGCAACCCTTCCCGCTGGCGGCAGGTCTGGCCCTGGCCTGCAAACACAAGGGCACCGACCAGATCGCAATTTGTTTTCTCGGCGACGGCGCCAACAATCAAGGCACCTTCCATGAGACCCTCAACATGGCATCGGTATGGAAACTGCCGGTGTTATTTGTTTGCGAGAACAACCTCTACGCTATCGGCACCCGTATTGAGCGTTCTACTGCGGTGACCGATCAATATAAAAGGGTATGTGGCTACGATATTCCCTCCAGCCAACACGATGGCCAGGACATTGATGTGGTCATGGGGTCGGCACGCGAAGCGGTCAACCACGTACGCAGCGGCAAGGGCCCCTATTTTATTGAATACCTAACCTACCGCTATCGTGGTCACTCCATGTCGGACTCCGGTGCCTATCGTTCCAAAGAGGAAGAGAAACAATGGTCCAAACGTGACCCCATCATCCTGTTTACCGACAAACTCAAGGATGAAGGCCTGATAAAAGATGAAGACATCAAGGCCATGGAAAAAGAGATCGACGACGAGATCGAAAATGATTGCATCAAGTTCAGCGAAGAAAGCCCCGAACCCAAGGTTGAAGACTTGCACAAGTACGTGCTTGATGACAATCCCGACCCACGCTGGATCGGACCCCTACAGAATAACGAGGCCTAAGACATGGCGGAAATAGCATACTGGGAAGCGATCCGTCGTGCCCACGAAGAAGAGTTGAACAACGACCCCAATGTCATCGTCATGGGCGAAGACATCGGTGTCGCCGGTGGCACCTATAAAGCCACTTTGGGGCTTTACGATACGTTTGGTGAGCAACGGATTATTGACACGCCCATATCGGAAAATTCCTTTACCGGCATCGCCATCGGTGCCTCCATGGCGGGGCTGCGCCCCATCGTCGAGATCATGTCCATCAACTTTGCCCTGCTGGCCCTGGACACCCTGATCAATGCCGCCGCCAAGATTCGATACATGTCCGGTGGCCGCGCCTCCTGCCCCCTGGTGATGCGTACCCCCGGTGGCACCGCCCACCAGTTGGCGGCGCAACACTCGGCCCGGCTGGCGCGTATGTTTATGAGCACCTCGGGGTTGCGTGTGGTGACCCCACGCGGCCCTCTGGATGCCTACGGCATGTTAAAGAGCGCGGTACGCTGTAACGACCCGGTGATCATCATCGAACACGAACAGATGTATAACCTGCGCGGCGAAGTGCCCGACGAAGAGACCTTCCGCCCCCTGGAGGGTGCCGAAGTGGTCCGCCAAGGCAAGGACATTACCCTGATCGGTTACAACTATAGCGTTCACTTGTGCCTGCAGGCCGCCGACAAATTGGCCAAAGACGGTATCGACGCTGAAGTGATCGATCTACGCGCCCTCAAACCCCTGGACCGGGAGACCATTCGCCGCTCGGTAGAAAAAACCCATCGTGTGGTCATCGCCGAGGAAGATGAGGCCCCGGTGGGCGTGGGCGCGGAAATCATCGCCATCATCAACGAAGATTGTTTCTTCGCTCTGGACGCACAGCCCATTCGCATCCACGCCGCCGACGTGCCGGTGCCTTACAATGCCAAACTGGAAAAGGCCGCAATTCCGAACGTGGATGATGTCTATCAAGGTGCATTAAAAGCGGTCGGGAAAATTTAACTATAGAGAAAAGATACAAGAGAAAAGATTTAAGAAAACAAGCAAAACAGAATATTGATGTGACAGATAACGTGAGTTGGACTGGAAAAAAATGGGCACTTCTATTAATTAATAACCCCTTCTCCCTCAGGGAGAAGGCGAGGATGAGGGGATAGTAAAATCAATATGTTATTTCTAATAGATCCCCTCACCCTAACCCTCTCCCGGAGAG
>DRJZ01000098.1 GCA_011052015.1 Acidiferrobacteraceae bacterium
GCGCCGAGAGGATATGTACGGCAATGACGGACGCTGAGCCATTATTTGTTGACACCAACATATTGATCTATGCCAATGTGGCAACAGCGCCATTGCATGAGCAGGCGCTAAACGCGATTAAAGCAGCGCATCAGGCCGAACGGCCATTGTGGATCAGTCGCCAAGTGTTGCGAGAGTTCATCGCCGCACGTACCCGACCGCAGACCTTTGCCCAGCCATCAACACCGGATATCGTAATCGAGAGGGTACGTTATCTTGAAGAGCGGTTTCAGGTGGCAGACGATACCGCCGCCGTTACCGGTCAGCTCATCAAGCTGATGGAAGATTCCAAGATCGGCGGGAAGCAGGTTCACGATACCAATATCGTGGCTACCATGCGGGCTTATGATATTCCTTGTCTACTGACCCACAACATTAAGGACTTTGAGCGGTTTGGGGAGGTTATTAGGATTGAGGGAATCAACGATATATGAGTTCTGGTTCTACCCAGTTTTCAGGTCATCTTCGTATTCGCTCAATATATTTTCATCTAAAAATCTACGGGTCCTTAAGATCGAAGAAATCAAGACCATCCCCTATACCCCAACATCCCATCCCTTTGTGGAACGTCTGATCGGAACCGTACGCCGGGAGTATCTCGACCATACCCTGTTCTAGCATGCCACCGATCTGAAAAGGGGTCAAGCCGCTTGCTTCATGATACTTCCTACTGCTGTATCGATAGTGTGAGTCACACCCCCTGTCCTGTCTTTTCCTAAAGTATTTAGGGTCATATATGGACACGCCAAGTAAATCAAGCATTGATGTGTTACTAACACAGATCCGTCTCGCACAGGACATTCTTCCAATAGTGGGTTGTCATTCGCTGAACAACCCTGCCGTTTGCTAAGTGCTTACAAAATATCGAGTCGCGTTACACCAAAATCTCCTTCAAGCTTTCCTGCAATGCTTTTTGGTCTTCATCACCAGGGGTTTGCCAATAGTGGTGATACCGGCTTGATGGTGGATTGTCGGTGAATGGAGCAAGCGAGGGGTCAGAGCCGTGGCTCTGACCCCAAACCCTGCTCCAATGCCGAACTGCAAAGGCTGGAAAAGGAAATCGAAAAGACCCGTCAGGATCTCAAACGCCTACAAGAAAAATTGTCCAATGAGAACTTTGTCAGCCGTGCCCCGACCGAAGTGGTAGACAAAGAAAGACGGCGAGCAGCGGATTTGGGAAACGCCCTGGCGAATCTAACCGCACAAAGAGACAAAGTTTCCAATCTACAAAATGAATAAGGGCCTGATCGGTTTCGTCACGCTAGCCCCTGCTTCCGCAAAGGCAGTTATAGCGCGGTGATTTGATTCTACCTTCCCAAAAAACCTATGGATTCAATTAATTTATAGGTAATTCCAGCCTTGCGCAGTAAATCCGGTTTATTTGCTGCAGATAGCTTAGGGTTGATAGTGGCGAATGCCAAAATAGAGTGCCTATCTGTAGGGTTCAAAATTACAACCAGGTGAACGTATAAGAGCCCGATAGTAGGGTCTTCAAACTGCCCGACCCCCACCACGCCATCGGCACCGTTTATTTTTGTTTGTACAATACCGAATAATTTTGCATTAAGATAGCCTTTTGATGCATCGGCAAACGCTTGATTAGACAAGAGGTGTGCAGCCGTCTTTATGCGCAAAGCTGGGTCACCCATGCCTATCTGCACTGGAACCAGACGGATATTTTCTATTATCTGTTTTTCTTTTGTGGCAAAACTAATCTTTAATAAAGTCGTATCATTCGGGCCCCCTACTTTTGGATCATAGTAATTGAGAAATTTTTTGCTCACTGGAACCTGAATTCTAAAAGGCGCTGCTACAGACTTTCCATATTTCTTGGCGAAGGCCGAATCAATATTTATGGTTTTCGATACAGTTAAGCCCTTAACAGAAAATGGGGTAAACGAGACGCTCCCAACACTAGTCGCCGCACTAACCACCGTCCCGACCATCAATCCAACTGAAAAGATAGAAAATCGAACAACATTTGGCATTGCTATCTCCGCATTATTTATTAGTGTGGTGAATTCAACTTCCAAGTGCAACTCTAACTGACGGAATGAGGGTAGAGTTTGGGGTAAAACTTCCGACGAAGCGAGGCAGAGGTAGTTCGTCTGACATGTGCGGCAGGTCAGTTTTTACTCTGCAATCCCAAATAATCCTTTTTCCCGGCTACCCGATTATATTCCGATTATTTGGTTTAACCCATCCACGATTTCCGATAATTGCTCAGGTTCAACAGTTCCTAGTTTCTTTCCAATTCTTTCAACCGATAAGGTGCGTATTTGGCTGATCTTGACCCAAGAGGGTTTCTGTAGTTGCTTGGGTTCCAGAGAATAGGTGAGGGGAAAACGAGCTTTTTGAAGTTGGCTAGTTAAGGCCATCGCAATAACGGTGCCAGAGCGTTTGTTGAAAATATCATGGCTTAGAATAAGCACTGGCCTACGTCGGGCTTGCTCATGGCCACGAGTTGGATTAAGTTCCGCCCAGCGAACATCACCCCTTAATATTCGGGCCATTCAGACAAATCCTCCGTTAAGCCTTCATCTGCTAAAGCTTTTTCATACTTCGGATCTAATTTCGCACATTCCTGAGCTAAAAGACTATGATTCAGGCGACTCAGTTTTTCTTTTACTGCCTCTTGAATCGCACGACTCCGATTAGGAAACACGTGTTTTTTCACAAGCGCATCAACCTCGGCTAACGTGCCTGATTCCAGTGTAATTGCTATTTTGCTAGTGCTCATGGGAACCTCCAACAGTATGTTTGTTGGTCATACTTGGCGATTTGTCAAGGACAGCACTCCAAACAGCCATCGCATCGAAATATTAAATTTCCACACTCTCAACGCGCCTACCAAATTGCCAATTCACGACCATCAGGAAGCTTTAAGTAATTATCTTGTTTAAGATTTTTCAATACCTTGTCAAAGCTTTTGGCCTGTACTTCGCTATCGAGCCTTTCGAGCTCCACTTCGAGGGTTTGGCCCCAAATTCCGGGACACCTTACTTATATTCATTGAAGAAGAATGGCACATTCGCGCAGGATGCAGGAATGGCAAGGATCGCCCGTGTGGTGGTGCCAGGGACACCTCATCATGTAACGCAGAGAGGGAACCGGTGCCAGAAAATATTTTTCAATGAGGACGACTATCGGGCATATATTACGCTGATGGCTAAATGGTGCATGCGCCATGAGGTGGCGATATGGGCCTACTGCCTGATGCCAAACCCTATCCATCTGATATCGGTTCCCTCTACTGAAGAAGGGTTGCGGGGCGCAATTGGAGAAGCCCATCGGCGCTATACCCGAAGGGTTAATTTCCGAGAAGGTTGGAGAGGTCACTTATGGTAGGGACGTTTTGCGTCGCTTCCGATGGATGAGCGTTACTTATTGGCGGCTGCCCGTTATGACGTGAAGGGATTCACTAATGTCGCGGGCGCAGGGATGCGCAGGAGCGACCCAGTTCAACCCGATCCGGGCACGGATGGTAGCGGGCCAGAAGATTATTGCTGGAGCAGTACACGAGCCCATCTGTCTGGTCATAATGACGATCTGGTAGCAGTAGTACCGCTTCTCCGTCTTGTGGGCAATTGGAAAGCCTTTATATCAAGCGGTACTGGTGAAGAAGATATGGAGTCTATCCGACGGCATGAGCGCACCGGCAGGCCGCTTGGAAACGATGATTTCGTTGCGCGGACTGAACGGGCAACCAATCGGATATTACGTAAACAAAAGCCTGGGCCCAAAAGCGAGAAGTGGTCAAGTTTAAGTATGGTGTCCCCGGAATTCAGGTAATTTCACTACGGCATTAAAGAATCGGGGGTCCCCCCTAGACTCTAGGTTCTAATTCTTTAAAATAAGGGAGAATAATTGACATATTTCACAAATCGCCCTATAATAAGCCCTATATATCAGGCAATAAGCAGGGCATATTATGAATACGTTAACGAGCAATCTAACACGTGAGGTCATCGACAATAAGGGGTTTATCTACCCTAAAACGCTAGCTGATAGGTTTCATACCACCGTCAAGGATGTTGCTGTCTTAACGGGGATATCGATCCACATACTGAGCAAGAGAGACCGCGTTCGTTCAAGGGGGTCGCAACAACGTCTCCATGAGATCGTGTCCATCATTAACCGGGTAACCCCGTGGTGTGGCGATGCCTTTCAAGCGTATGCGTGGTTCCGGTCTGAACCGTTGCCAGGTTTTGGTGGGTTAACGGCTGAAGAGTTGGTCAAGGATGGCCGTGCCCAAGCAGTTCAGGGCTATATTGCCAGCATTGCCGAGGGCGGGTATGCCTAGTGCGCTATACCGGTCTCGTCTACCGGGGACACGATCCGGAATGGTCGTTTTCTCCGATCTCCGGAGACGGAGCAAAAAGACACGGGGGGCGGTTTAATCCTATCGGTACCCCGGCGCTGTATACCTCGTTAACCTCAACCGGTGCCCTGGCTGAGTATCACCAGTCATTTCCTCATCGACCTCAACCGGTCACGCTCTGCGCGTACAATGTAGATTGCGCTGATATTGCTGATTTGACCGATGCCGCTGAGCGAGAGCAGCTAAACATGGCATCCATAGATTTAGATTCTCCGTGGCGGAACCAACTTGGTTTAGGGGCGATACCAGACACCTGGGCGCTAACTGAGGCGCTTATCAAGCAGGGAAAAGTCGGCATTTTGGTGCCGTCATTCGCCCCTAATGCGCCACGGCAGGCTAAGAATTTGGTGTTTTGGGATTGGTCGAAGGTGTTGCCGCATCAAGTTTTGCTGATTGACGATAATAATCGCTTGCCCCCGAATAGGGGACACCGATAACTTAGTAACTATTTAGTATGGGTGTTTCAATATCATGAGGGCTTGAGATAACTGGAAAACAGTACGCGCAAAAAGGAGTGGAATGCTCGACGAGTACTCGCTCAGAGTAGAAGGAATACCTAAGGGAACTCTGATTAATTCCAGTTCCGTCATTCCCGCGAAGGCGGGAATCCAGTAACCTGTTGATTTTGCAGTTCTGGATTCCGGCTCTCCGCTTCGCTACGGAATGACGAATTAATCAGAGATTCCCTAAGTTATTAAATTATCAGTGTCCCTTCTTCGTGCACTTCTTCGTGCAAGGAGAAAAACTGGATTATTTTGGCCTGATATTATCCGGTTGCGCCCGGTTGTAATCGACCACCGGCCCCGTCGGTGCTGGACCCCATTGCTCGCATTTACCACCAATCTCGCTGCGCTTTTTGCACACACGTTGCTGGGTCTCGACCTCGGTGGGCACTTCATCCGTGCAGCCCTCCGTTCCCGTAGTGCGTGTATCGGAACCCGCGCACTTGCGTTTCTGGATGGCCTTCTTGGCAGCGGAGATTTTCTCCTGATCAATCTCGACGCTGCCATCGCCTGGATCATTGGGATTGCCGGTATTGCTAAAGATACCCTTCAGAGCCTCGACATCCTGTTTATCTTTGGGATCGGTACTAGTGACCGATCCGGTACCGACATAATCATCCACTATTAGAGGGGGGAGTCCGGTAGTTGGGTCGGTTCCATCCTTGGCAGGGGTTACGTCGTTGGTATTGCCCACGGTCGTTCCGGTGGTCTCGTCTTCGTCAGTATCCAACTCAAGCGGCGGTAAACTGCCTATTTTAGCCAATGATGATCCAAATCCAAGCGACTTCTTTTTCCCAGGTGTACCCCCAGCGCCGAACGTCGGCTGCCCCGGCAGCTTGGGTCTATTTTGAGTTTTTGTCCTCGCGGCGGTCGGTCCACTCAGACCCGGATTCCGGCGGCCACCCCTAACACCTGGGTTGGCAGCAAAACCCGTTGCAGTTGCACTGGATGGTTGCACCTTAGCTGGACGACCAAAGGTGTTGAGTGTGCTGGAACCGCTGGGAAATCCCGGCGAGCTGCCCACACCACCGCCCAGCAGGGAGCCTTTCGAGGACGGGATGTTCAGGCCTCCTTCAACACCTATCTTTGGCCCACCCGCTCTCAGCCCCGACTCGCCCTCCAGTTTCTTGGTATCGAGCTTGGCCGTGCCCTTTTTGATAGACCTGTCCTGGGGTACCTGGGCTTTAGTCGGTACCAAGGTCGGCGCCAAGGTCGGTGCTGGTGGAGTCAAATTAACGGTGGGGGCCACACCAGGACCTTGTATGTTGGTACCGCCTTGGGCATTACCCCCACCACCGGACGGGGGATTGGAGGGCAGTTGAAAAGTCGGTGGGTTGGCATCTTCAGCACCCATCACCTGAAGTTGGTCGCTTGTATTTAAAACCTGGGCCTGCGTGATACCGCTGACCAGCGGCCCCAGACATATCAAGAAAACTAATATTTTTTGCATGATCTACCTCTTCAATGTCTCAGTTGATACCTCAATCCTTCGCCGCGACTCTAGCTCCCAGGACAATTAATAACATCCACTTTCGATAGCTCGCCTTTTTAGATCTTATTTCTCGCACGATACCGGCACACGTGGGCTTTGACATTGTCACTTAATGTTACCGCCTTTCACTTTCTGCCTTAAGCCAAGAAGCGTCGTGCCCCATTCATCAGATTTCAATATCCCCGAACCACCAGCAAAAGCGCCGGAACTAAAGCCACAGTCTACCTTGCCGTTCGCCCAGGTCTTACCATTTTCGACTATCTTCAGGGTTATCTTGCCGGTCGTTGATCTGACCGTTGGCGTCGGTACCTTTACGTCTATGTATGGGTCCCCTTTAACACTGACACCATTCGTACCACTGCATACAAAACTTACGGACATTGGCAGCCTGCCCTTGGGTCCCCTTGTGGCATCGACCCCCACCTCCACGTCCATCTCTGGAGATGGAATAAACTCGCATTCTATTAGTCGCGCCTAACAGAGTTGTTAAGAGCATCTTTAACGCGCAACTGATAACGAAAGCTCCCCTACCGCTTCCAAAATACTCAAACGCTGAAGTATAAGGAAAATAAAGGCTCCTTTCTACAAAGTCCACAGCAATTGTACAGCCGATCGCTCCACTTTTCGCCCTGATCGCCGCAAAATCTAACACCGCCGCTTTCACTTAGGCAAAAGCAACTTGAGTTGAAGGGTCGGTTTTTCAGGGTGCCCCTGGCGAATTACTACTCAAGCCGGGATCGGGGTTTGGAAAAGTCCCCGGCAGTGATGTCGCCATGAAAAACGATCGAGTGATGCCCTGGGTTTAGTTTAGTGGTTTCCTGGCCAAATTCACAAGGCCCCTGTGTCAGGATAGTTGTCACCCCATTATAATGGGATTTCAATAGAGTCCAGAGGGGGCGCTGAGAGATAGACATGGGTTATCCAGCAAAGCGCCTGAAGCGGTGTTAAAGAAGATGCTTCCACAAAAACCCGCTTGGAACATGCTATAATTGTACCCAACAGCCCTTGCCCTTGCTGCAGAGAAATAACACCCATGTCGTTAGTAAACAAATCAATTATAAAAAAAATAAAATTAACAGATGAAAAAAACGACTACGACTATTGGGTAAAACAATCAGTTGAAACAAGACTTGGCGCTCTGGAATCAATAAGACAAGACTACAACAACTGGAAATTTAATGATCAACAAAGATTTCAAAGAGTTTATCGGGTTATTAAACAAGAATGACGTCAAATACCTGATTGTTGGTGGGTATGCCTTAGCATTTTATGGTTACCCACGCTATACAAAAGATATAGATTTTTGGCTGTGGATTGACAAACGGAACGCAAAAAATATATTAAAAACACTACACGAATTTGGGTTTTCATCTCTCGACATAAAAGAGGAAGATTTTCTAAGCCCTGGATACGTGATACAACTGGGTCAACCACCAAGTCGAATTGATTTACTCACCAGCGTTACAGGACTCGAATTTAATAAATGTTATAAATCGAGGGTGAACAGCAAGATTCAAGGATTAGAAGTTAACTTCATAGACTTGGATAATTTCAAAAAAAATAAAAGGGCAGTAGGCAGGCATCAAGATCTCGCCGATCTGGAAAATTTAGATTCAAATATTTTTTGATAAAACTCAAAACTGTAAAACTGGGGTCGGAATTGTAAAATGAGAAACCGCTACTCCCCAAAAACTTTGCGTAAAGTCTTACCGAACCAACTGCTATTTCCAAGAATTTTCTCGGCATATGGAGCATAATCATGATCGTCATTCTTGATATGGACATTCAGCCATCTTTGTAACTCCAGCATAAGCTGCCGTATTACATCAGCCCCTCTGTCATGTTTATCTTTGTATCCTGCAATGCGCATCGTGAACTTTTCGTGACCCCTTTTATGTGAATCCAAAAGTGGATAACCGGCCTTCTCCATAAGACTTTCTTCAAAAGCAAAGTGCGTTATTGTGTAGTCCACCAAGCCTGCGATAACCTCGGTCACCCTCTCTCTATCCTTCTCTCTGTATGCGACATCCAATTCGTTGATGTAATCCACTATACGGCGATGCTGATTATCTATAACTTCAATCCCAATAGACAGCGATGAATCCCAGGCCCAAAAAGTCATTTTCTTTTCTCCTTTTTACACACAATGTTCATGGCACTGCTCCGGCAGACCTAGTGCCTCAGGTGATTTTGTCAGGTTCTTTTACACCATCGACAAACTCAGTATAGCCAAACACCGCTGTCCAAAAGTAAATCCATAAAAAACCCCGCTCTTGCAAGCGGGGTTCTCTTTAACGAACAGCTACATAGACCAGCCCCACAGATACATTCCGGAGCTGAAAAGCAGGAGGCGTTACATCATACCGCCCATACCACCCATGCCGCCCATACCACCCATGTCACCCATACCCGCAGGGGCACCGGCCTTGTCTTCCGGGTGCTCCGCCACCATGGCTTCGGTGGTGATCATCAGACCGGCGATACTGGCTGCGTTTTGCAGGGCCGTACGGGTGACCTTGGTGGGATCAAGGATACCCATGGCGATCATATCGCCGTAATCACCGGTAGCGGCGTTGTAGCCAAAATTGCCGTCACCCTCGCGCACCTTGTTCAATATCACGGAGGCGTCTTCGCCGGCATTGGTGACGATCTGGCGTAAAGGCTCTTCCAGGGCACGGCGGGCGATCTTGATGCCGACGTCCTGATCCTGGTTGTCACCCTTGATGTCCTGGATGCTGGCCAGGGCCCGTACCAGGGCCACACCACCACCGGGGACCACACCTTCTTCCACTGCGGCGCGGGTCGCATGCAGGGCATCTTCGACCCGGGCCTTCTTTTCCTTCATTTCGATCTCGGTGGCGGCACCCACTTTAATGACAGCCACACCACCGGCCAACTTGGCGACGCGTTCTTGCATCTTCTCCTTGTCGTAATCGGAAGTGGCCTCTTCGATCTGGGCGCGAATCTGCTCGACCCGTCCCTTGATCTCGTCTTCATTACCACCACCGTCAATGACCGTGGTGTTATCCTTGGTTATTTGAACACGTTTTGCGGAACCCAGGACGTCCAGGCTGGCGCTTTCCAGGGACATGCCCACTTCCTCGGAGATCACCTGACCACCGGTGAGAACAGCAATATCCTGCAACATGGCCTTGCGGCGATCACCAAAACCCGGGGCCTTCACGGCGCAGACCTTGACGATGCCACGGATGTTGTTGACCACCAAGGTGGCGAGGGCTTCGCCATCCACGTCCTCGGCCACAATCATCAACGGACGACCGGACTTGGCCACCCCTTCCAGGGTCGGCAACATGTCACGGATGTTGGAGATCTTTTTGTCGTGGATGAGGATGTAGGGATTTTCCAGCTCCACACTCATGGATTCCTGCTTGTTAATAAAGTACGGAGACAAATAACCGCGATCAAACTGCATGCCTTCGACGATGTCGAGTTCATTGTCCAGGGTCTGACCCTCTTCGACCGTGATCACGCCTTCCTTACCAACCTTTTCCATGGCCTCGGCGATGATGTCACCGATGGCATTATCAGAGTTGGCTGACACCGTGCCCACCTGGGCGATTTCTTTGTGGTCGGCGCAGGGTTTAGACAGCGTCTGCAAAGACTCCACTGCGGCTACCACAGCCTTGTCGATACCCCGCTTCAGGTCCATGGGGTTCATGCCGGCGGCCACGGATTTAAAACCCTCGCGCAACAGGCTTTGGGCCAAAACCGTCGCAGTAGTGGTGCCATCACCGGCCACATCGGAGGTCTTGGAAGCGACCTCCTTGACCATTTGCGCGCCCATATTCTCGAACCGGTCGGCAAGCTCGATCTCCTTGGCGACACTGACACCGTCTTTGGTCACGGTGGGGGCACCAAACGACTTCTCCAGCACCACGTTACGGCCCTTGGGGCCGAGGGTGATCTTCACGGCGTCGGCGAGTATATTGACACCGGCTAACTTTTTGGCTCGGGCAGCTTCCCCGAACAACACATCTTTGGCTGACATAATGACTTCCTCTTAAATTTTGATGCTTGCGCTCAATGCAAGCAATCGTGAGTTCTTAGGCTTCGACAATGCCCATGATGTCGTCTTCACGCATCACCAACAGGTCCTCGCCGTTGACTTTGACTTCGGTGCCGGAATATTTACCGAATAGCACCTTATCTCCTGACTTCACATCCAGGGGGCGGATGTCGCCGTTTTCCAACAGCTTGCCCTTACCTGCCGCAACCACCTCGCCCTGCATGGGCTTTTCGGCAACGGTGTCCGGGATCACAATCCCGCCTGGGCTGGTGCGCTCATCCTCGAGACGACGGACGATCACGCGATCGTGTAGCGGACGTATATTCATTCAAAATCTCCTTAAGTTAATAAATTCAATTGCTTACAACTGTTCACATTGAAATTGTTAGCACTCTAGTGCGGTGAGTGCTAATCATAATGCTGCGGCGCTCCATGTCAAGGCCGCGACCTTAGGCTAAGTGGGTATTACTGACTGGTTTTTCAAGTGTAGGCCCGTTTTGACGGGGCTTTTCAGCTGTGTGCAACAGAAATGGCCTTGTTACTTCTTGGGGCTTCGCCCCAATAATTGCGGGTTTCCGCGCCCGCTCGACGGGTCTATTTTCTATTGGACAAGCAAAGAAAAAGTCCCTCGGCTGTCGGGACGAACCCCGACTAGTAAAACGTCAGTCGTCCATGCGCCGGGATTGGCCCTCAATGACCCGGTTTGAAGACGATGCAGGTGGCGCATCCGGGTCCATTTCCCCACCACCCACACGACCCGGGCCAACATGAAACTGGGCATTGCGAAACAAGCCCCGGCGGATGAACCAGTAGATTACCGAGCGGCGAAATGGGGGGATCAGACAGGCAAACCCCACCGCATCGGTGAAGAACCCTGGGGTAAGGAGCAGGGCCCCGGCGATAAAGATCGCCAAGCCCTCAATCATTTCCACCGCCGGTAGCTCACCCTGACCCAGGGCCGATTGGGCCTTGAGCAGCGTGGCCAAACCCTGAGTACGGACCAACCCCGCCCCCACGACTGCGGTAAACACCACTAAGAATATGGTCCACGGGGCACCGATCACGCTGCCGACCTGAATCAGCAAATAAATCTCCGCCAGAGGGACCAGCAAAAAAACAACAAACAATAACTGAAAGGGGCTCATGCACCCCTACATATGCGGCCAAATGGCCCAATGGTCAAGTACCAAGATGGAAAAACTCTAAAAATTACCTCTCTGCCACGCTGCCACTTTGCACAGACACGTTGAGAAGTTACGCTTATGTGCATTTAACGGTTTTACTGAACCTCCAGGCCTCGCATAATGACGGCCCGGAATTGTCCGCCATAACCCCTCATATATAGTAGGAGAACCCGATTGACCGACACTGGCTCCCAAATTGTGATTACCACTGCCCCGAATCAGGCCAGCGCCCGGAAACTGGGTGATACCCTGGTAGAAGAAGGCTTGGCGGCCTGCGTCAATGTACTTTCTGGGGTGGAATCCATCTACCGCTGGCAGGGCAAGATCAACCGGGATTCTGAGCATATACTCTTGATCAAATCGTCCCAACAAAAATATTCTCAGATCCAACAGCGTATTCTGGACTTGCACCCCTACGAACTTCCCGAGATCATCGCGGTCCCAATCATCGAAGGCCTGCCGGCTTATCTCGATTGGCTCAACAAACCGGAGTAAAGCATTCCATGAAGCGCATATACACCACATTAAGTACCCTACTGGTACTGATGAGCCCTACCACCTGGGCTCAATTCGACGAGCCTCTGGATCCGGAAAAGGCCTTTGCCTTTAGCGCCCAAGTCACGAACGCCAACACCCTAGAAGCCCGATGGAAGATTGCCGAAGGCTATTATATGTACCGCGACAAGATCAGCTTTAAGGTTAAAGGCGAGGGTGTCAGTCTGGGCCAATACAAATTACCGGCGGGCAAAAAGAAAAAGGATGAGTTTTTTGGTGCAGTCGAAATATTTACCAAGGCTGTAAAGGTCAGCCTGCCCCTGCAACGCACAGCTAACGCGGCCCGTAATATCACTCTGGTGGCCAACTCACAGGGTTGCAACGAACCCATCGGCGTGTGTTATCCGCCCCAGACCCAGAAGGTTAAACTGACCCTGCCACCCCTAACCACCACAAGCGATGCCAAACCCAGTACCTTGTCGAAACTAAGCGCCTTCATCAACCAACAGATCGGTGGCGATGAATTTCTAGACCCCGACAAGGCCTTCCAACTCACCACTGAAGTAGTGGACGGCACGATGGTGCGGGTCAGTATTGTCATTGCCGATGGTTATTATCTATACCGCGACAAGACCCGGTTCCAACTCAGCGCCGATGGCGCCCAATTGGGAACCGTGAATCTGCCTGCGGGCAAGGAAAAAGTTGATGAGTTCTTCGGCAAGACCCAGATCTTCACACATGCACTCAACCTGGACCTGCCTATCCAACGGTCCAAGGGTGGCGCCATCACTGCAGAGCTGCAGGTCAATTACCAGGGCTGCGCAGACAATGGCATCTGTTATCCACCCATCACCAAAAAAGTCAGTCTAAACCTACCTGCGCTAACCGGGACCGGTGCAGCAGCCGATAAGGCCGCGACTCAAGCCTCGAGCCAAGCTCCAGAAAGTGGCAACACCCCCCCATCCAAGACCTACTTTCTGGCCATCATCAGCGCCTTCGTCACCGGTCTGTTGCTCACCTTCACGCCCTGCGTACTACCCATGATCCCGATCCTTTCCAGCATTATTGTTGGCCAAAGCGGTAAGCAAATCTCCAAGACCCGGGGCGGAATCCTGGCCTTGGTTTATGTCCTCGGCACCGCAGTCACCTACACCGCTGTCGGCATCTTTGCCGGCTATTCCGGCGATCAACTCCAGGCCTATTTTCAGAATATCTGGGGCATTGGCGCCTTCAGTTTGATCCTGGTTTTACTTGCGCTGTCCATGTTTGGCTTTTACGAAATCCAGGTGCCCGCGTTTATTCAATCCCGCTTACAGTCCCAGTCACAAAAATTTCATGGTGGCACCTTCGCCGGTGTGTTCGTCATGGGACTAATCTCCGCCCTGATCGTCGGCGCCTGCGTGTCGCCGCTGCTCATGGCGGCGCTCGGTGTGGCCATTATTAGCCAAGATATGGTGCTGGGCGGCGCCATCATGTTTTCCATGGCCATGGGCATGGGCGTGGTTCTTGTGGGGCTTGGCATGGGCGCCGGATTTCTGATGCCCAAGGCCGGTGCCTGGATGGATCGCATCAAATACATCTTCGGCGTATTGCTGTTGGGTGTTGCCATCTACCTTGTCGGTGTCATCGCCCGCGAAGCGGCCATGTATCTGTGGGCCGCACTGCTCATCGTCTCCTCAGTCTACTTGGGCACATTTGAACGTGTGCCTGATGGTGCTGGTGGCTGGCGCTTTTTCTCAAAAGGCCTGGGCCTATTGATACTGATCTGGGGGATACTGGCATTACTGGGTGGAATGTCCGGCAACTACGACATCACCCGGCCACTATCCCTGAATCAATTAAGTAGCAGCCAACTCAACTCTAGCACACAAACTGGAGTTGTTCCTGCCAGCCAACTGTTCGAAAAAGTCAAAACCCGTCAGTATCTGGATCGCCGCATCGCCGAAGCCAAGGCCGCAGGCAAACCGGTGATGATCGATTATTACGCCGACTGGTGTAACGACTGTGTACGCATGGAAAACACCACATACGCCGATCCAAAGGTTCAACAGATGCTCAAAAGTAATTTCGTTATACTCAAGGCGGACGTAACAGATACAGACAACCCCAATATAGTTCCCATAAAAAAACGATTTAATGTCTTTGGTCCTCCCGCCACCATCTTCCTATCCACCAGCGGCCGCGAACTCAAGGCTCACAATTTTTATGGCTACAGGAATGCACGAGACTTCATCCAAACGCTTGAGAAAGTGCTGGCAGAAAAATAATGGCCCTGGCGCCTCCCCTACACAGAACGATTTATGGGCACTTCTATTTAATGAGAAATCGTAGGGTGAGCACTTGTGCCCACCCTTGTACATGAAGGAATTTACATCATGCTTAGGCTAGCATGAACAAAACTATCATCGCCGCAGTAGCTATCATAGCCACAGTGGCCGGTGTGTGGGTGGCAAAAAATAGACCGTCCAAGCCACCATCACCCACCGCAACGTATGCGACCACTTCCACCGTGGCGGATGAGCCTCAGGCCCTGTCCGAGGTACTCATCCCCTTTTCCCTGCCAGACATGGCGGGCAACAAACACAACCTTAACGAATGGCGGGGTCAGGTCATTGTGCTCAATTTCTGGGCCACATGGTGCCCCCCCTGCCGCGAAGAGATCCCCATGTTTATAGCCCTGCATGAAGATTACAAAGACAAGGGTCTGAGCATCATCGGGGTGGCTATCGACCAACGGGATGCGGTAGAGGACTACCGGGATACCTTACATATCAGCTATTCCATTCTCATTGATGAGGGGGGAACGATGCCAATCATCATGCACCAATACGGCAATTTCGCCGGGGTCTTGCCCTACAGCGTAATCATTGACCGCGACGGCAAAATCCAGAATCGCAAACTGGGTGCCTACACCCGTGAGGAGCTGGAACCCATGATCAAAAACCTACTATAGCACCCCGCCTCGGGTCTTACTCAGGCTATGGGAAGAAAACTTGCTTCTATCTCCCCACTAAAACGGTAAAAATAGGGCTAATTTCGCTTAACTGGACAATAGTTACGAATTTGGGCATACTCTGATATCGGCGTGGCCGCGATGTCGGCGCCCAGCCACCCAATCAAATAAAAACTTAAGTTGAGGCATTCTCTCCCTAATCATGGCGAAACTACTGGTCGTCCACGGTCCCAACCTCAATCTGCTTGGCAACCGCGAACCGGAGCATTACGGTCACGCTACCCTGGCCGATATTGATCGACGCCTGGACGAGACTGCGAAGCAGGACGGTCATCAAATTGCCTGTATACAGAGCAACGCCGAACACGAGTTGGTGCAGGCCATCCAGCAGACGGCCTCCGATGGCACCGACTTTATTATCATCAATCCGGCGGCCTTCACCCATACCAGCGTGGCCCTGCGTGATGCCCTCGTAGCCTGCGGCACCCCGTTCATCGAAGTGCATCTATCCAACATCCACGCACGAGAAGATTTTCGACAACAATCTTACTTTTCCGACATTGCCGTCGGCGTCATCAGTGGGCTCGGGGCCTATAGCTACGAGCTCGCCTTGATGGCAGCCACCCAACGCTTACAGACCTAAAGGCTTTAGCAACATGGATATACGCAAGATAAAGAAATTGATCGAACTGCTCGAGGGTTCTGACCTCGCGGAGATCGAGGTCAAAGAAGGTGAGGAGTCAATTCGCATCAGCCGCTCGAGTTCGGTGCCCACAGCCTTTGCCCCCGCCGTCGCACCAGTGTTGAACGCTGCACCGCCAGCAGCAGTGGCCAGCCCCGAACCCAGTGACACCCCTTCCGGGCATGCAGTGACGTCCCCCATGGTTGGTTCTTTTTATTCTTCGCCTTCTCCGGATGCCAAAGCTTTCGTAGAGATAGGCAGCCAGGTCACGGTGGGTGACACCTTGTGCATTATTGAGGCAATGAAGTTGTTCAACGAGATCGAAGCCGACAAGGCCGGCACCATTCGTGCCGTCATGAAACAAAATGGTGATCCCGTGGAATTTGGTGAAGCACTCTTTTATATCGACTAAGGGCCCACCGGCCACCCTAAAAAAAATATGATCGACAAAATTGTTATTGCCAATCGCGGCGAGATCGCCCTGCGCATTCAGCGTGCCTGCCGATTACTGGGGGTACGCACCGTGGCCCTCCACTCCGAGGCCGACCGTGACGCCAAATACGTACGCCTGGCAGACGAGTCGGTCTGCATCGGCCCCGCCCAGGCCAACCTGAGCTATCTCAATATCCCCGCAGTGGTCAGTGCCGCCGAGGTCACCGATGCCGATGCTATCCATCCAGGTTATGGCTTCCTGTCGGAGAACGCCGACTTCGCCGAACGGGTAGAGCAAAGCGGCTTTATTTTCATTGGACCCCGGGCCGAAACCATCCGCATCATGGGGGACAAGGTCGCCGCCATCCGCGCTATGAAAGAATCCGGAGTACCCTGTGTGCCGGGTTCCGATGGCCCTCTGGGAGATAATGACGAAGAGAACCTGCGCCTAGCCCGCGAGATTGGGCTACCCATCATCATTAAGGCCTCCGGTGGGGGCGGCGGCAAAGGTATGCGGGTAGTCCACACCGAGGCCAACCTGCTCAGCGCCATTTCGCTTACCAAGGCCGAGGCTCTGGCCGCATTCAACAATGGCATGGTCTACATGGAAAAATTTCTGGAAAATCCGCGTCACGTGGAATTCCAGATGCTGGCAGATGAACACGGTAACACCATCCACCTGGGTGAACGGGATTGTTCCCTGCAACGCCGCCACCAGAAGGTGGTGGAAGAGGCACCGGCCCCCGGCATCACCGCCCAACAACGAGATACCATCGGTAGCCGCTGTGTCGAGGCCTGTAAAAAAATTGGTTACCGCAGCGCCGGGACCTTTGAGTTTCTCTATCAGGACGGCGAGTTCTACTTTATAGAAATGAATACCCGGGTCCAGGTGGAACACCCCATCACCGAGATGATCACCGGAGTGGACATCGTCAAGCAACAGATCCTTATTGCCGCCGGCCAAACCCTGGGCTACAAACAAACTGACATCAACATTGAAGGCCACGCCTTTGAGTGCCGCATCAACGCCGAGGACCCGGTCAAGTTTATGCCGTCACCAGGCCGTATCACCCAATATCACCCTGCGGGGGGACCCGGTGTCCGAGTCGATACTCATATCTTCAATGGCTATATCGTGCCGCCCTATTATGACTCCATGATCGGCAAATTGATCGCCTACGGCGAAACTCGTGACGAGGCCATGACACGTATGCAAATCGCCCTCAGTGAGATGGTGATCGAAGGCATCAAAACCAACATCCCCCTGCACCAGGACATCATGACCGACTCCGAATTTCGCCGCGGCGGGGTCAATATTCACTACCTGGAAAGAAAGCTGGGGCTATAGGGCACGGCAAAACCAACATGGCATGGTTGCGTGTTACCCTCAAGGCTGAACCGGGTCTTGCCGAAAAGATCAGTGCCGGTTTTGAGGACCTTGGTGCCATCGCCGTCACCCTCAGCGGCGACCCCGACACCCCCATATTCGACGAACCCGAGGTCGAACCCGCCAGTTGGACCACTGTTACCGTCAGCGGAATGTTTGAAGACTCTGTCAACGTCGAAGACCTACTCCAGACATTGACCAAACGCAACGACCTGAAAGACCTGCCGACCCATCACATTGAAAGCCTGGCCGATGAGGATTGGGAGCGGGTATGGATGGATCGCTACCAGCCCATCCATATTGGAGGCCGGTTATGGATCTGCCCCAGTTGGCAAACGCCACCCCAGCCGGATGCAATTAACGTGGTACTTGACCCGGGCCTAGCCTTCGGCAGTGGTACCCACCCTACCACCCAACTGTGCCTGAGCTGGCTTGCAAACCGGTCTCTGACCGACAAAACGCTGCTTGACTATGGCTGTGGATCTGGGGTGCTGGCCATCGCCGCCCTCAAACTGGGTTGCCAGCAGGCCTGGGGTGTGGATGTGGATGCCCAGGCTCTGGTCGCCAGCCGGGACAATGCCCAAGCCAACCAAGTGGCAGACCGCCTCGATCTGTGTCACCCTGACAAACTGGACCCGGCGCTTAAAGTAGACGTGGTGGTGGCCAATATCCTGGCTCAAACCTTGATCTCGCTGGCCTCGAATCTCATCGCACGGGTGAGCCCTGGCGGGACCTTACTCCTATCCGGCATCCTCAACGACCAAGCGGAACAGGTCGCCGCCCGTTTTGATCACAGCTTTAACATCCAGCGCAGACAGCAAGAAGATTGGTCACTGTTGGTCGCTACGCCAAAAACCGGAAAAATAGAGGAAAATTAAACCTGATCAAGGTCCCTGACCTTGGTGGTCTAGGGAAGGTGTAGTCCGTTTAACCGGAACACACGTTACACTGCGGCGATGAACAGACTCAACGACTGGTGGCGGTCGCCGTGCCCCTTAACGCTCCGTCTCTAACGTGCGCGTAATGAGACGTCATCCCTCCACCGAATGCCGGCCAAAAACAACCAATGTTCCAGTAATCCCGGGAATATTCACTGTCGCAATTACGGCAGGTATCCCGATCTTCAGCACCGGAGACATGGGCGCGAGTCTCAATGTACTCAATCCGCGTGTGAGGACGATCCGCACCACAACTGCCGTCGGCACTTGGCCCCCACGCGTCAACCCAGGTTTGCGCCGTTATGGAACGGCAAAAGCCGCCGTTGTAGGTTTTTCGCCACGCCCAGGTTGCACAACGCAGCGGATAGGGATTACCAGCATTCGCCGATGGCACCAAATAGTCCACCGTCTTGCTCCATTGTATACCTTGCTGTTTCGCGGCCTTGTTGTCTCCATACAGCGCATAGACATGGGCACGCATAACCATTAGCACCGGTTGTTTGTCCTTATCAAGTAACCTCCCACTTTTGGTTAGCTTATACCCTTCTTTCTTTAATCTCTGAGGCAAATCAGTTGGCACAAAATCCATATCGAGCAGAAGTAATCCGGTTTCAATCGGATTAGCAGTGCGCCTTAACTCTTGACTGGTAATAAATCTTGCGCCCGGTAAGGCCGACAACGGCAACCCTGCTGCCTTGCCGGTTAGCTCCTTGTGTTTCGCACCTTCGAATTTGATTGTCTCCTTATACAAGGGATCCTTAAGTTTATATTTAATATCCACCAAGGGTCCCTTTATTAGGGTATTTCTCTTCTGCTGTGTTTTATAGTCTTGGGCTTCCGTGCCATGAACAAATATGAAGCTAAGTAGCAAAATAAGGGTACGTACTAGATTGCATGTTTTCATTATCAACTCCTTTGAAGTGAGATTTGAGTTACCTGCCTATCACTGCCGTTTTTGCAATGACCAAGTGACACAACACCGCCTGCTTAGCTCAGACTCCATTCATTGATCCTTCTTGTTATACCCGGTGAACCGGGCGGGACTAAACGAAAAAGGGCCTGCACACCCCATATCAAAGACCCCAAACAATAGGGTAGGGGCTCAGCTTGAAATCCGGATGCTGGCGTCATGCACGGTACTACTGAATAGCACCAAAAGATTCAGAGACACCAACCAAACAACCGGCAAAGATCATTGTAAGCCTGTCTGTCGGCGAGGTCGATCCCACCGCTGGTCGCTCCTCCTTAATTCTTGCCGGTATGGCCTCTTAAGCCTTTGATCATCAAAGGATAATCGCCCCAGATCTCATGCCGCAGCTTGTAACCGCCTACAGTGGTTGGGAAACAAAGTTTTTTGGCAGTTTGCTGGGGTTTGATGTTCCGAAACCGTTATACTGGCCGGTCCCAGGACCATTGTTTTATGCACGGTGTTTACACGCTGCCCAACCTGTCATACCACCTTTGCGGTCACCGAGGCGCATTTAGCCGCCAAAGAAGGTCTGGTGCGGTGCGGGCATTGCACCCAGGTGTTCAATGCCAGTTGGAATCTGATTGACCTGCCCAGCGGTCACACCACTGATCCTGCGGTCGCGGCCGCGCCGACTCCACCGCCACCTGCCAGAGAAAAAAGGCGTCCCTCCTCCGACCCGGATGCGTCACCCTTTGATTCTCATTTCTCTCTGCTGGATGACGAGATCGACACTCCTTCCAACAGTGAGTGGAGTTGGACCGTCCCCCATGACAAAAACGATAACACCATACAACCCAAAAAAAAATCCAACCTCGAGGATGAAACGGATGCCATTGCCATGGATCAGGACGAACCCATCAGCATCATGCCACCAACGCTGGATGAGTTGATTGCCACTGCGCCGGATGAAGAGATTGTCCTTGATGCCAGCGATCTACCGGGAAAGACCGACAACCTGCAGGCCCGGGCCTTTTTGGCCACTGAGCCCTATCCTGTGGAACGCAACTCAGTGGAAAAAGAAAAGTCTGACGGACTCGATGAAGCTTCCAGTGTCATTGACGTCGATGCACTCCACATCAGCGTCGATTCCTCCCTGAGCCCACAGGGGGCCCCTCAAACAACATTGCATGAAACAACGGCGTCCCACGACTATCGTATGCCGCCGCGACGGCGCTTGAGGCCACCTGTAAAACCGGCGTCCAAACGGGGGCGCAGCAGAGTGGCCTGGTCCATCGGTAGCCTCCTGGTGACACTGCTACTCGTCGCCCAAATCAGTTATTTTTATTTTTATGACCTTAGCCAGATGGCCACTACCCGTCCCTATGTGGCCTGGGTTTGTGGCCATCTGGGTTGCAATTTACCCCCGCGCCAGAATGTCTCGCTTATCGACCTGGTCAAAACCCAGATAGCCTATCGCCCTGAACAGCCACAAATGCTGCGCATCCAGGTCGAACTGGTCAACCGGGCAGACTATTTTCAGCGTTTACCCTTAGTAGAGGCCAGCCTCACCAATCGTCACGGCCAAACCGTAGCACGCCGAACCTATAGCCCCGATGAATACCTGCCCTATACCAATACAAAGAGTCGCGATATGACCCCAGGGGTCACCACCGCCCTGAGCTTGACTGTGGCCAGACCCGACGACAGCACCGTAGGCTACGAGATACAGCTTCTTCCCGAACCTGCGGCCAACCGCCTGGGGCCATCACAGTTTAACGCATCCAACCCCCTTAGCCGTTTCGCGTCAACCCTGTCACAACTGATGAGATCATTATTGCAACGGCTGGCCGACCTGGTCGGTTAGAACACCTTCTTCGTCATTCGAGCCCTGACCTTTTCTTCCTTCGCTACACCGCTACGGCATAAAAGTTGCTTCTGCACATCACAACTGTCGAAAAAAGCAAGATCGCACGCCCTTTCAGCCCTCAACCCGCATCTAAACAGAGCGTCCAAATAAGAAAATCACGGTCCGATAGATTACAAAGACTTTTCATAAGTCTCTACACAATCATTGTTCAGTGCATTGAAACTAAACACAGAATTTTGATCACCACCATAAAAGCTAAATCATTCATACCACCATCTATCCAGCTTCACTAACCAACTGTCCTCTAGCCCTTTCTTAGTGACCTCAACTAGAGTTATCATTCACCGTCTTTCCCGTACACAATAGAAAGGACGTGACGCTCCGGTGAAGATCGCACACTACCAACTTGCCAACAATCTTGTCTTGGCCCCCATGGCTGGGGTCACCGATCGGCCGTTCAGACAGTTGTGCCGACACCTGGGTGCCGGGTTGGCGGTCTCGGAGATGGTGTCATCCAACTCATTGTTGTGGGGTAGCGAGAAAACCCTGCGCCGAGCCAACCATGATGGCGAACCGGAACCCAAATCGGTACAAATTGCAGGCGCCGACCCCAAAATGATGGCCCAGGCCGCCCAATTCAACGCCGGTAACGGTGCCCAGATTATCGACATCAATATGGGCTGCCCGGCAAAGAAGATCTGTAATGTACAGGCCGGTTCAGCATTGCTTAAAGACGAGCAACTGGTCGAAAAAATTCTCGATGCGGTGGTGACCGCAGTCGACATACCGGTCACCCTCAAAATTCGGACGGGCTGGGATACAGCGAATCGCAATGGACTACGTATCGCCCACATTGCCGAACAGGCAGGAATACAGGCTTTATCCGTCCATGGCCGCACCCGGGCCTGTGGCTACAAAGGTGAAGCCGAATACGACACCATCAGAGCGATCAAGCAACAGGTGGCTATCCCGGTTATCGCCAATGGCGACATCACCACCCCCGTCGAGGCCAAACAGGTCCTCGATTACACCGGTGCGGACGGTCTGATGATCGGTCGTGCGGCCCTGGGACGTCCCTGGATCTTCCGCGAAATCAATCACTACCTGGCCACCGGAGAGCACTTAGCCCAACCTGGAGCAACCGAAATTCGCGATTTACTCCTCGATCACCTGGAGAGCCTCTATAGCTTCTATGGCGAATTCACCGGGGTGCGTGTCGCCCGTAAGCACATTTCCTGGTACAGCAAAGGCCAACGTGCTGGCAGCAGTTTTCGACAAATGATCAATCGGGTAAAAACCTGCGATGAGCAATTGCATAGGGTGAAATCCTATTTCGATCAGTTGGCCAACGTCGAGGGGGGAAAGGCACCCCCTTTGAGGGTTGACCGCCAGATCAAGGAGCTGGCGGCATGAAAATGGCCCACTCTGCCGTGAATAAATTAAACCCCCCGGGCAAACACAGAGGCGAGGAGCGCCGCTGCGAACCTTTTGGCGCCTGCATCGAGGCAGCCTTGGCCCGCTACCTGAAAGACCTCAATGGACACCGGCCCCAAGGTCTTTACAAAATGGTGATGCAAGAGGTCGAACGGCCTTTCCTGGAAATGGTCATGCGCCATGCTCGTAGCAACCAAAGTCAGGCCGCAGTGCTGCTCGGTATCAACCGCAACACCCTGCGCAAAAAACTCAAAATTCATGGCATAGAATAGGTCACAGAAACAAGAAACAAGAAACAAGAAACAAGAAACAAGAAACAAGAAACAAGAAACAAGAAACAAGAAACAAGAAAAAATAATTCATTTCAAACGGCGCACAAGCACCATCATCTTTTTTACTAATCCTGTCCGCTTATTCAGCTTCAATTCATTATGACTATCAAACACGCCCTTATCAGCGTTTCAGACAAGACCGGTATCGTTGAATTTGCCCAAGGGCTGGTTTCCAACGGCATCGAAATCATTTCAACCGGTGGCACCGCTGCTGCACTCAAACAGGCCGGTATTGATGTGGTCGAGGTATCGGACTACACCGGTTTCGCCGAGATGATGGGCGGCCGCCTCAAGACCCTGCACCCCAAGGTACATGGCGGACTACTGGGCAGACGGGGCATAGATGATGCCGACATGGCGGCCCATGACATCCCACCCATTGATCTGGTGGCGGTGAACCTCTATCCCTTCGAGCAAACGGTGGCCAAATCAGACTGTACCCTCGAACAGGCCATCGAAAATATCGATATTGGTGGGCCCACCATGCTGCGCGCCGCCGCTAAAAATCACGCGGCGGTCACCGTGGTGGTAGACAGTACCGACTATGCCGAGGTCCTGGATGCCATCAACCACAATCAAACTGTCCCATCACCGCTACGGTTCAAACTGGCGGTCAAAACTTTCACCCACACCGCCGCCTATGATGCCGCCATCAGCAATTATCTCAGTGCGCTAAATGGTGACGGTGAGCATGAACTGCTGCCACAAAGTTATACGGTGCAATTTAAGAAGCTCCAGGATATGCGCTACGGGGAAAACCCCCATCAAGCGGCAGCATTTTATGCCGAACGCTCACCCCACCCCGCCAGCATCGCCAGCGCAACCCAACTCCAGGGTAAAGCATTATCCTATAACAACATCGCCGATACCGATGCGGCCCTGGAATGCGTCAAACAATTTCAGGACGCCGCTTGCGTCATCGTCAAACACGCCAACCCCTGTGGGGTCGCCGAGGCCAACGATATTACGATAGCCTACGACCGGGCCTATGCCACGGACCCCACCTCCGCCTTTGGCGGCATCATCGCCTTTAATCGACCCCTTGATGCCCATACTGCCAAGACCCTACTCGACCGACAGTTTGTTGAAGTCATTATTGCCCCAGAAATACGTGACGATGCTATTGGCGTACTGGCAGACAAAAAAAATGTTCGCGTATTGGCCTGCGGTGATTTCGCAGAACCGGTGCAACTCGGCTTTGATTACAAACGTGTCAACGGCGGGTTATTGGTGCAACAGCGTGATGACGGCATGGTCAGCGAATCCGACCTGAAGATCGTCACCCAACGCGCCCCCACGGACGGGGAACTGGGCGACCTGCTGTTTACCTGGAAGGTGTGCAAGTTCGTCAAATCCAACGCCATCGTCTACGGCCACAACCGCCAGACCCTCGGTGTCGGCGCCGGACAAATGAGCCGCATCTACAGCGCCCGCATCGCTGCCATCAAGGCCGAAGACGC
>DRJZ01000099.1 GCA_011052015.1 Acidiferrobacteraceae bacterium
CCCCCAGTTGGGGGCGCAGTATCGGCTGTTTAGCGGCAGTTACCGGGACGAAACCTGGAAGCTACGGTGGAACCGGTTAGGCAGCCCCATTCGATTGCACCTACTGCGGTTGTGGTTGGCGTAAACCGAATGATCTGGCCGGCGGTGATACCTTGACCGGTGGTGCCGGTATAGGCAACATCGATTAAGCCGGCACCGCTTACGGTAATCGACTGGATGATGGCAGTCGCATAGGCAGTGTTCGTAGCCAATCCAGCCGAGGCATTGGATGACGGCAGTGTGTTCTTCGCCATGTAAAAGTCAGCCACAGACGATTTTGCCGCAGCCGCAGCCACTATGCCTTCAGTGACCTTGGCCCGGACCGTGTAGTCCTGATAGGCCGGGATCGCGATGGCAGCGAGGATGCCGATGATCGCGACAACGATCATCAGTTCGATGAGGGTAAAACCTTTTTGGATCTGTTTCATTTGTCTTCCTCTTATTAAATGTGTCATGTGTATATCAAACTATTGAAAGCCCACGGAAAAGACCCGCTCTGGTCGGGGTCTCTGGTTAACATCGCCTGAGTCCCTGGCCGGTGTTTTCCGTGAGTTTCAGCTATAGGTAAAAGGCAATCTGCCCTTATTACCCCGTTTGCTTGCAATGCAGCTTCCATGCCACGCCAATACACTGTCAGTGTAGGCCATAAGCTACTGTTAATGCAGGGTTTTATATCGGCTGTTCGGGGCCGGTCATCTTGCCAGGGAAGTATTATTGCCTTTCACCGTCACTTTGTGCCGTGCAGCGTCAGTTTGATCAGGAAAGAGGGGGCTAGGGTAGGCGGTTTGGTGTATTACGTGCAGCATTGATCTGCACCCGCATGTGCACTCAGTTTTGATATATTACCAGGATAAACTATGTTTTTGGCTGTGCTTATGTTGGTCTAATCAGTTTCTCGAAACAGTTCATTCGCTAAGGGCACTTCTATTATATTGGTAACTCCTTCCACCCCACAGGGGGGTACCGAGGTCCCTACGGGAGAAGGTTGGGATGAGGGTATAATAAAATCAGTGTCTTAGCTTTATTTTCTCCCCTTACCCTGGCCCTCTCCCGGAGGGAAAGGGGATTAATAGAAGTGCCCATAACTGGGGGGTTAAAATTTGAAGTCCCGATTCTTAGCGTTCGGCACTCACTTGTTGGTGAGTGCGGTGGCGATTACGATATTCTTGCTGGTGGTGTATTTTATTTGGTACCCCTATCCCTATTACCGTGTTCATTCTGCTATTGATGTGGTCAAAATTATCCTGGGTGTCGATCTGGTGCTTGGACCCTTGATCACACTTCTCATTTTTGACACCAACAAGCCCCGGACGGTTTTGGCCCGGGATATGTCGTTTATTATCCTGTTCCAGATTTCAGCGCTACTGTGGGGCATTCATGTGACCTATAAAATGCATCCCCTGTTTCTGGTATTCCAAGACAAGACCTTTTACTCAGTCATTAAGCAGGATATTGAAATGGATAGCCTGAATGAGGACGTTATTGTGCCCGGTCTTTTCCAAAGGCCCAAGATGATTTATATGGCGCCCATGGAAACGAAGGACGCAATTAGGGTATTTCTGGAAATGCTAAACAATAATGGGCGGGACACGATGTTTCAAGAGAGTCTATATAAACCCTTTTCCGATAGTAATATTGAGGGGGTGCTGGCGAAGGCGTTTGATACATCAAAATGGCTGGACAAGTCTGTGCAGCAGAAAAAAATAGATACCTTCCTGGACTTGCATGGGGGGGTGGCAAAAGACTATGCCTTTTATCCTATTGTCAGTGGTAGCTATAGGGGGACGTTGGTATTCAGGAGAAGTGACTTTACTATTGTCGGGCTGATTGACGGCATATTTTGATCGAACGCTATTAACGCTATTTTAGGGAAGCTCTGATTAATTCGTCATTCCGTAGCGAAGCGAAGAGCCGGAATCCAGAGTAGTAAAATCAATATATTACTGGATTCCCGCTTTCGCGGGAATGACGGGCTGGAATTAATCAGAGGTTCCTCAGGTTTGCGCGGCGGGGATGGGCCGCGCGGTCTGCAATTTTGTTTATCGCGTTATTTCATTCCAAGTTTGTCCAATTTATATCGCAGGGCACGAAAACTGATGCCGAGCAACTTGGCCGCCGCCGTTTTATTGTGTTGGGTCTTTTGCAGGGCGGTTTCAATGGATTGGCGCTCCACGTCTTTTAGGTGGTCTTCCAAGGGTTGATTGGCAGCATTGTCCTGGTTTGCCTGGATCGGCAGAGCAAGATGCGCCACCGAGATATTCCCGCCCTCACTGAGGGTCAGGGCCCGTTCCAGAATATTTTCCAGTTCGCGCACATTACCGGGATAGGGGTAGTGGTCCAGGGCGTCCCTGGTGTCCCTATCCAGGGTAGGTATGCGTCCGCCTTCGCGCTGGACGAGGGATTCCAGGATATGGTCAGTCAACAAAGGGATGTCCTCTGGGTGCTCTTTCAGGCTGGGTACGTGGATGCCAATGACGTTGATACGATAAAAGAGATCCTGGCGAAATTGACTCGCGTTGACCATGGCCGCCAGGTCCTTGTGGGTGGCGCTGAGGATGCGCACGTCGATAGGTATCTCTGACTCGGCGCCCACCGGGCGCACCGCCTTTTCCTGTATCGCACGCAGCAATTTGACCTGCATCAGCAGGGGTAGCTCGGCCACCTCGTCGAGGAACAGGGTGCCTCCCTCGGCGGCTTGAAACAGGCCCAGCTTATCCTTTATCGCGCCGGTAAAACTGCCCTTTATATGCCCGAAGAATTCGCTCTCCATGAGCTCACAGGGGATGGCGCCGCAGTTAACGGGCACAAAAGGGGCATCGGCCCGGGGGCCGAGCTGGTGTATCAATCGAGCCACCAGCTCTTTGCCGGTTCCGGACTCACCGCCGATGTACACCGGCGCCTGGCTACGGGCCAGTTTGCTGATGATGCCGCGGATGTCACGGATAGCTTGAGATTCCCCTAACAGGGTGCCCCGGCTGCGTCTTTCACTGGGACGGGTAGCTGTGGACAGCTTGAGGGTATGGGTGATGATGTTGCGTAAGTTGTTTAACTCCAGGGGCTTGGATAAAAAGTCAAAGGCCCCGGCCTTTAAGGCGCTGATGGCAGAATCCATATTGCCGTGGGCGGTGATGACCGCCACCGGTGTATTGGGGTAGTGGGCCTGGATATGGCGTACCAGATCAATGCCGTCGCCGTCGGGTAGGCGCATATCGGTGAGACATAGATCGAAGTGCTGTTGTTCGAGTAGTCGCTGGGCGTGGCCCAGATCTTCGGCGCTGGCGGGCTGTAGATCCATACGTCTGAGGGTCATTTCCAGGAGTTCCCGGATGTCTGGCTCGTCATCGACAATGAGGATCTGTGCTGTCGCCATACCTATATCCCTCTGGTTCCCTTTTATTCCATGATTGGCGTCGATTGCTCAAAAGAAATACGAAACCGGCTGCCTTGGTCGGTGGTGGTATAGTAGTGCAACTGGGCGTGATTTGCATCGCAAAGTTCCCGTGCGATGTAGAGTCCCAGGCCGGTGCCCCGTGACCGCGAAGTAAAAAAGGGTTCGAAGATCTGGTCCTGAATTTCGTCAGGGATGCCTTCACCCTTGTCGATGACATCCAGATAGGGTTTGGCGTTTTCATCCATGCCCGTTCTCAGTTCAACCGGGGCCTGGGTTTCATGGCCTGGGCTATGGCGTATGGCATTGTCACACAGGTTGTATAGCACCTGGTGTAGTTGGTCCAGATCGACCGATGCGGTAATGGCCTCGCCAGTGTGAATCATCTTTGTTGCAGACAGGCCCAGACCCTGGCAAAAGTAGCTAATGAACTCGTCGATCCAGGGGCCTAACTGCACCGGTTGGCGGTGGGCGCTGTCGCGCCGTCCCAACTGCATGACGCCCTCGATCATCTGGTCGATGCGCCGACTCTGGTTGCGGATAATATCAATGAGCCGTCGGTCCTCTTGCCCCAGATGATCGGATTCACCCAGCAGTTGACCGGCGTGGCTGATGGCCCCCAGGGGATTGCGTATCTCATGGGCCATGCTGGCGCTGAGGCGCCCCAAGGCTGCCAGTTTGAGCTGTTGGCTCTGTTGTACCAGCAGGGATCGATCATCCAGGTAGATCAGGCTCCCTGTCCTGTTATCCTCACCGAGAGGGATGAACCGAGCTACCAGCTCTTTGCCACTGCGTGCGATGTGTAAGGATCGGTCGCCGGTAACACCATCCTGCCTCCATTGGCGCAGCCGTGCGGACAGTTCCGGGGCCAGACGCCCTAGTTTAGGCCATGTGCCGACGATGGTTTTGAGCCCGAGCAGGCCCAGTGCGGTCTCATTGACCACCCGAATCCGGTCGCGATCGTCGGTGGCCAGCACCCCGGTGTGCATGCGTTCGATGACCATGCGGTTGACCTGCTCCAGATTGGCCAAGTCAAAGCCACGGCTCTCCGCCAGTTCCTCTATACGTCGTATACGTTTTACCAAGCCATAAAACAGGAATGCGGTGACAAAAAGTCCGACCCCCAATAACGCCAGTTGGGTGGGCTGGCGTCCCGTCGAGTGCATTATCGTTACAGCAAAGGTGTGCTCAAGCAAGACCCCCACGGTGGCGACGGAGGCAAAAAAGATGGTCATGCGCCCGCCCAGCACCACACCGGTCGCGGCCACCGATACGATGAGCAATAACCCGAGACCACTTTCGACCCCCCCACTGCTATGGATGAGTAGGGTAATAGATAAAATATCGACGAAAAACTGGATCTGCGCCTGGAGCCGGAAGGCGGGCCAGCCCTTGGTGATGGTGACCAGGCTGGCCAGTCCGAAAAAGGCGTAGGCGATACTGGTGAGAAAAAATACAGTGGGCGCCGACTGACCGTAATTTGTAAATTTTGCGCCGCTAATGGCCACGGTTACAAAGAACATCGCCAACGCCAGGCGATAGAGATTGAAATAGTACAGTGAGCGCCAGTAGTCCACCGAGATTGCGGTGGGGCCGCTATCGTCAAGGATTTTGGAGCCAAAGAAGGTTTGGGTGGTCAAATTAGGGTTTTGCTATGCGTAGCGTTTTCTAATAAGTTCCCTTGGTTACCCGACTTTCCGGACGGGCGCAGCCCAGGTCCAGAATCCAGTGCCCTAGGAGTAGAAGCTTACTGGATTCCGGCTAACGCCGGAATGACAAAAGAACGCTTCTATTAATCCCCTTGTGGGGTAGAAGAGGTTACCAATTAATGAAGTGCCCAAAAGAACAATTGATCGGATTATCGGATTCGTCTAGCCCTGTTCCAATTGGCGGTGCTTTTTGCAGCAAAAGAATTGGCCCCGGTGGCTTATTGCATCGGCCTCGGGGATGTGTACGCCGCAGTGGGCGCAGGGCACGATTCGGCTGGCCAAGGTGGTCGCGGCATCCAGGCCGTCACCGCCTTTTCTGTATTTGAGATAGCGTCGAATCTGCAACAGTCCGAGCCAGATCAAGGCGCCGAATACGACGATATAAATGAGTTTTACCATGTCTTAAATTCCGTGGTCTCTGGCAATGTTAAAGCCCGCGCTTTGAGTCCAGTTGTGGTGATTCCACTTTAGGGCACTTCTATTAATTGATAATTCCTTCTCCCCTGCCAGTCTCATACAGGGTAGCCCCAGTTTACCAAGTTTTGTAGCCAGAGTGGCAGTTCTCTATTTTTTATCCGCCCTGGCGACTACCCACACCTCGATTTCCTCTACCCCGGCCCGGTTCAGGCAGCGGGCAATTTCATTGGCGGTATGTCCCGTGGTCATGACGTCGTCTATTAAGGCGACCCGTTTGTAAGACGGTTGTTGGTGGACGAGAAAGGCGCCTTTGACGTTGCCGGCCCGCTCTTTAAGGGCCAGGTGGGCTTGGGCCCGGGTGGCCCGGATGCGTTTCAGACAGCGATAATCAATGGGCAGACCAAAACGTCTGGCGACGGGCTTGGCAATCTCCAGGGCTTGGTTGAAACCTCGCCTGCACAGACGATAGGGGTGCAAGGGTACCGGGATGAGACATTCTGGCCGGGTTGCGGATGCTCGATCAAAGTGGGTTTGAATGGCCTCAGCCAATAGTTCACCACAAAGCCGTCCATAGAGCAGTTGGCCGCAGTACTTCAGGGCCTTAATATATTGATTTACAGGGGGGTGGTAGGCCAGCGCAGGCACGCAGATGGTGAAGGCCGGGAGATGGGTCTGGCACTGTCCACACAGGCCATGGCCTGTGTGGTGAGCGGCGCAGCGCGGACAGCGGTTGTCCGTAATCCAGGGTAATCGGTCCCGACAGGGGACGCACCAATCCTCATGGCCGCAGGGCGCGCCACAGGCCAGGCAGCGGGAAGGGAACAACTGGCAGTGAGCAAAGAATAACCACTTGTAAACCATACGAATCCTTTCGATTTATCTGAGCCTCCGGCCCACAGATGAAGCCATTACTCGTAATTATGGCGATGATGGCGAGATAGGTTTAACTGTAGGAAGGGATGTTATCAGGATGGGCGCAGAGGGCCAATCACCCAAGCAGATCAACTTGTTTCTTGCTTACCATGGTTATTATTTCCAATTATACAAAGAGAACAAACAATAGCAGGAAAGCCGAGGGGGAAAGGTTGTTGCATAAACCACAAAAAAGTAGGTGAATAGCAACAAATATGAGGAATATTGAACAAATTTGGATATAATCTATTGAGACTGGTGTCTTACAGACCGATATAGAAATTAAGTGAACAGAAAGAGAGAAACACCATGGCAAGGCCAATCAAAGAAACTCCTGTGCTGAAAGGTAAAGATGCGCGTCACTTTGAAAAGGAGATTAAGCGCAACGAGGCCCGAAAGGTTTCTAATGAGAAATATCAGCGGGCAATAGACGTTTACAGGCGAGTCAAAATAGCTGACTAATCCCAGGTTGGAGCTAATACGCTTAGAGCCTGATACCGCACGCCCTTCGTTTAGTTGC
>DRJZ01000100.1 GCA_011052015.1 Acidiferrobacteraceae bacterium
GGGCATCGGTCTATCACGTCCCAAACCTTCTTACTCTCTTACTGAGGTATAATGACTTATATCCTCTAGATGTAAACATACAAGGGGGCTCTTTATCATCGTAGGAGCGCCTTCCAGGCGCGGTACCCATTTGTGGGTGTGCCCCTCCGCGCTCGCGGCAAGATGCCGCTCCTACAAGATGTAAACATACAAGGGGGCACCGAGGTCCCCCTGGGAGAAGGCGAGGATGAGGGGATATTAAAATGAATAACTTAGCAGATATTGATTACGGTAATATTCGGTTGACCCATTTGACAACGTTACGGGTGGAAGGGCTAAACAATTTTTTCCCGAACCAGGTATTCACGGTACGCCGGTGTACCTGAGACAGGGTGGGGTAGGCGTGAATGGTGGCGGAGATATCCCCGATCTTGGCCCCGGTTTTCATAGCCAGCACAATTTCATGAAGCAGTTCGCCACCCTGAGGGCCGAGTATGGATGCGCCGAGAATCTTGCCTTTATGGGCGACCAGCTTGACCAGTCCCGCCGTTTCCACTTCAGCCAGTGCTCGATCCACGCCTTTGAAAGGAAACCGTAGCACCAAGGGATCGATGCCCTTGTCGCGGGCCTGCTGCTCGGTGAGACCGACACGGGCCAGTTCTGGATCGGTGTAGGTGACCCAGGGCACGACGCGATAGTCGGTCTTTTTCGGGAAACGGAAAATGGCATTACTGATGACGATGCCGGCCTGGTATTCGGCCATGTGGGTGAAGGGGTAGGGGCCACACACGTCACCGCAGGCGTAGATATGTTTTTGTGAAGTACGCAGACGCCGGTCCACCTTGATGCCCCTTGCGTCGTAGTTTACGCCTGCGGCATCCAGTCCCAGGCCTTCCACGGTAGGACGGCGGCCCACTGCAACAAGCAGGGTGTCCGCCTCTAAGTTTAGTCCGCCGTCACATTGGACGATTGTGGCGCCATGTTCTTTATAGACTTTTTCTGCGCTTGTCGAGGTGCGAACGTCAATCCCCTCGGTTTCCAGCACGGCCTTCAGGGCGTCTGCGATTTCCGGATCTTCCTGGGGCAAGAGATGCGCTAAACGTTCCACAACGGTCACCTTGCTGCCCAGGCGGGAAAAGGCCTGGGCCATCTCCAAGCCGATAGGGCCACCGCCCAGCACAACCATGCGCTTGGGCAATTGGCGTAGCGAAAAAATATCCAGATTAGTCAGGTAGTCCGCTTCTTTCAGTCCGTCGATGGGCGGCACAAAGGGTTGTGAGCCGGTAGCGACAACAAACCGACGACTGCGGATTTCATCATCACCTACTCGCAGCGTGTGTGCATTGATAAACGTTGCCTGACCGAAAAGAACTTCACAACCGTAACCGCGAAAACGCTCCGGGTCATCATGGACCTGTATCTGGTCGATGACCGACTGCACATGGTCATTCACCAAACCAAGATCAACCTTTGGTGTTACAGTCGGCAGGCCATAGTCTTTTGCCCGATGCATTAACGAGGCCACCTTGGCGGCATGGATCAGAGTTTTGCTGGGCACACAACCGTGATGTAGGCAATCCCCCCCCAGCTTGGCTTCTTTCTCAATCAGGGTGACTTTAAGGCCAAGTTGCGCGGCCACGCTGGCCACCACCAGTCCACCGGCGCCGCCACCAATAATGATCAGATCGCGTGGTTTATCCATATCAAGTACTCCTGTTTATCCAAATCATTGCATAAAGCTACCTATAGCAGGCCCATGGTGCCTGTTGTTAGGTCACGCTTCTCTCGTATTGTGCTTATTCACCACAGAGGACACGGAGGTCACAGAGGAAAAGATGTGTTACCACTCTGTGCCCTGCGGTGAGAAATGCCGTTAAGAAGTCATTATTGCAACTGTTGAGTTAAGGGCGCTTCTATTGATTGACAACCCCTTCTCCCTCCGGGAGAAGGTTGGGATGAGGGGATAATAGAATCAGCGTCTTAGCTTTATTTACCCCCCCCTCACCCTACCCTAGCCCTTTTATGCCCTAGGGGTACTCCCGGAGGGAGAGGGGATTAATAGAAGTGCCCTTAATTGGCCTTCAGAGTAATTCGTTTTTGGAATACATCATAGGCGAGTGGTTCCTCACTCTTGTAGCCGATACGCTTGAGCCGTTCTTCAGCTACCAGATAATAGCGTACCACCGCCTCTACTGCCGCAGTATTTTGTACGTCCGATATATCCAGGCGGTAATTGCGTGGCTGCCAGCGGGGCAGACGCGTGTCCCACAGGTCGACGATGAAGGGACGCCACATGATGGTACGTTTCAGTGTGTGGGTCTCTTCTTTCAGGATATTACCCCCTTTGCCTAATAACCGCAGGGTCACGGTCAGGTGGCGGTCCGGCGTCCCCGTGGGCAAATAATGGGCTGCCCCTACGTTGGTTATGGTCAGGATAAAGCTCCGTTTATCCGACGAATCATCTGGTGCCGCCTTGAAGTTCACTTCGAGCCCACGTTTGACCATTTCAGGATCGTGACCGCCGCGCCACAGGTGCCGCCGCGCCAGCCGTGGTTTGCCACCGGCAACGAGGGGACGTTTTATCAACGGCATGTGGCACTGGACGCAGCCCAACCTCTTGGTATCGGGGACCGTAATTTCACCGGATGCACCAGTTGGCGCCTTGTTCATGGACGGTGCACCAGACTGTGGTTTTTCGATAGCCGCTGTCCCTGCATTGTTGCCGGGGGTGTCAGACAGCAGACCGGTACCCTGCTTAGATGCACGAGTGTTCCGCGTTGCCTTGATTTCCGCCACAGTGCCGCAGGGGGGGAAGCGGAAAAAGGTGTCCCAGCGATTCCCCTCGACCACATGGCAACGCACGCAGATCTGGTTGGGGTCGTCGATTTTTTTGACTGGATGGGGGGCCTGGGTATTGCCATACACACCAATGATTTTCCCCTCGCGCAGATGACAAACGGCACAGGTTACTCCCTCGTGTTGAAGCTTGGGGTCAAACGCCGGGTTTGGCGCCAGGATAGGGTCCCATTTTTCTTCGTCGCGGAAACCCAGTACCTTGTACTCCTGTTGCCGGTCCAGAGGAATATGGCAGTTTTTACAGGTCTGTTGCTTGTCTTCGAATTTCCAATCGGCCTGGAAATAGGGATCGGTCCAGGCCTGGCTGTGAATGGTGGTACGCCACTCGTCATAGAAATCACTGTGGCAGGCGGCACATTCAGTGGCGCGCAGGGTCCGTAATGGGGCCGGTATTATTGAGGTATCAATTGGCCGTTCAAAGGCCTCTGATACCACATAGATATTCATGGGCCGGATAAAGCGCCATACAAAGAAACCGATTACGGCAATCAATGCAACAATGAAGAAGACGGTTCTGTTTTTAATATTCATGATACCCAACGTTCTGTTTCAGCAATTACTAAAGAAAACGAAAGTTGCCTGACACCGCTATCAGTGGGTGTCGGCAGCATGGGCGCTGCCGTCAAGCGTACAGGGACGGTCGCTCACACACATCCTCGGCAACCGCTCCATGCGTTGCTCTGCCTCTTCCATCCATCGAGTCGTGTGCTCCGCGACACTAGGGCGTCCCGCTGATAGTGGTGTCGGGCAACTAATGAACTCACTAATATATATGGTAATCAGAATGCGCAATTAAAACCATTTGAATAACCAGTATTTTTCAAATGCGACCTTAAGAGGGCAGGCCATTAATGCTCCACCGCAAAACCTGACCGGTTCCACTCGGTCATGCCGCCCTGGGCAACATGCACATCAGCAAAGCCTTGTTTGAGCAAAAGCTCGGCCGCTTCAAGCGAACGTCGATCGGTACGGCACACGATTGAGATCGTTTTTTCCAGATTACCGGCCAGTTCGTTGATACGGTTTGATAGATCTTTAAGCGGGATGTTGATCGCATTGACGATATGACCCTGCTCGCCAACGAAATCTTCGGCGTTGCGTACATCCAGTATCAAAAGTTCGTCACCGGCGTCCAGCCGCTTTTTGAGGTCCGGGATGCTGAGCATCGGTTTACGGCGCAGTCGGCCGATGATTCGGGGAATGAAGGCCACCGATGCGAGCAGGGCCAGAGCGATGCTGCCCATTTGGATTAACTGGACCAGACTCATGTCACCGGCTACTGCTTCCCGTCCCGCATAGCCCAGGTAGGTATAGGCAAAGGCCCCCGGCAGCATGAAGATATAGGTGGCGATGACATAAGGCCACAGGCCGATCCGGGTCAGGCCCAGGGCATAGTTGAGCAGATTAAAGGGGAACAGGGGCACTAGGCGCACAAAGGCGACAAAACGCCAGCCTTCAGTCTCGACCCCAGTAATCAACTGTTTCACCCGCCCACCGGTTTTGTTGGCGACCCAGTCGGAGGCGAGATAACGCGCCACTAAAAAGGCCAGGGCCGCACCCAGGGTGGCGCCGGTGAGGTTATAGAGCGTACCCCACACCGGACCGAACAGGGCGCCGCCGGCCAGAGTCAGTACCGAGCCGGGGAGAAAAAATACCGTGCCGATCGCGTAGACCAGCATAAAGACAACGGGACCGGCTGCACCGGCATTCTGGACCCATTGCTCCAAGGCGCTGCTATCGATTTGGTCGCGATAGATAATGGCCAGGGTGATACCTATGACCAGCACCAGCAACAAACCAAAACGTAAAAGTTTAGTTTTCATCAGGACCACTCCATTGCCGGCGATTGATCGTGTAGCCGGTGATCTTGCCGACAAAGGGCAAGGCCAGCATGCCCGGCAGCCAGGATACCAGTTTGGTGTCACGGTAGTGGTGGATGCCAATGGTCATGTCTTTATGACCGGCCCGGGGTTGGTTACGGTAGGTGCCGAACAGCCGGTCCCACCAGGGTAGGCTAAAACCGAAATTACTATTCGCCTCGTCATCCTCTACCGAATGATGGACACGGTGCATATCCGGGGTGACCATAAACCAGCGTAACACACGGTCTAGCCCGAGCGGCAGGCGCACATTACCGTGGTTGAACATGGCGTTGGCGTTGAGCACCACCTCGAAGATCACTACCGCGACCACCGGTGGGCCCAGCACCGCGATGGTGGCGAATTTGATGAGCATGGAGAGAATGATCTCCAGGGTATGGAATCGTGCGCCGGTGGTCACGTCAAAATCCGGGTCGGCATGGTGGACCCGGTGCAGGCGCCACAGGATGGGCACCGCGTGGACCATGACATGCTGTAAATAGATGATAAAGTCCATGATGACCACCGAGGCGACCACCGCCAAGCCGAAGGGAATATTGATGTAATTCAATACTCCCCAGCCCTGTTCAGCGGCAAAGACGGCCATTCCCACCACAGCTGTCGGGAAGATCAGGCGCAGGATAATGATATTGAGGACCACCAAACCGAGATTATTGACCCAGCGTAGGGTCTTGGAAATAGTCAGAGCCCGGCGGGGGGCGATTAGTTCCCACAGGGCCATGGCGCCGAGGACCCCGAAAAAGAAGCCCAATCGGATTTCTTTCTCATAGGCCATCACTAAGTTATTGATATCCATCGTAAACTCCTGAATGCCTGTGTAGGCTGGTACCATGTTGCACTGATGTCTTGTCGTGTTATACTAATCAAGTAATTAATTGATTAACAGAATAACCCATCTGGATTTTATGTCAAGCTCAGGCTTTAAACAGGAACTTTTCGGTGAATTTGCCCGGGTGGCCAAGGCCCTCAGCCATGGTAATCGTCTTGAGTTACTGGAGTTCCTGGCCCAGGGCGAGCGTAGCGTGGACGACTTGGCCAAGGCATCGGGCCTCACAGTGGCCAATACCTCCCAGCACCTTCAGCACCTGCGCCAAGCGGGTCTGGCGACCTCCCGCAAGGAAAAACTCAAGGTCTTTTACAGCTTGAGTGGTGACGATGTAGTGGGTTTGCTCGACGCCCTGCGGGGTGTGGCCGAGCGCCATGTGGCGGAGGTGGAGCGTTTGATTAATAGCTGTCTGACGGTAAAAGATAGTCTCGAGCCCTTGCCACGGGAGGAACTATTGGCCCGGGTCCGGGAGGGGGAGGTGACGGTGATTGACGTTCGGCCTCAAATCGAGTTTGCCGCAGGTCACGTGGCGGGCGCAGTCAATATCCCCCTGGTGGATTTGGAGGCCCAACTGGATCAACTCGATCCCAATCAGCAAATTGTGGCCTATTGCCGCGGACCTTACTGCGTACTCGCATTTGATGCGGTGGAGAAACTCCGTGCCCAGGGTTACCAGGCCCGGCGGCTTGAGGACGGTTTCCCCGAGTGGCAGACTGCCGGTCTGCCGGTGGAGCGGGATTAACGTTAACTGATAGGCATCAGCTGACTTGTTCTGCCTCTACCCCCCCAGCAATTCTCATTTTGATATTTCCTTCACCAAGAACCGTCATTCCCGCGAAGGCGGGAATCCAGAAAACAGCAAGTTGCATGCGTTTAGTTCTCTGGACCCCCGGGTCAAGCCCGAGGATGACGCCATAATTAGAATTGCCTCTACCCCCCAAGGGCTACTGAAAATTTTGGCCCAATCAGGTAAAGTCCTCCGCCTTCAGATGAGGCCAGTGTGAATCGGATTACTGGCAAAACCCCCTGAATGAGGATTAATGACCATGGCAGATTACATGATTGCCCCTTCGATATTGTCGGCAGATTTCGCCCGCTTGGGTGAAGAAGTGGACAACGTACTGGCCGCCGGCGCCGATATTGTCCATTTCGATGTGATGGATAATCACTACGTGCCCAACCTGACCATTGGCCCTCTGGTGTGCGAGGCGCTACGCAGTCACGGCGTCACCGCCCCCATTGATGTACATCTGATGGTTAAACCGGTGGATCGCATCATCCCGGACTTTGCCAAGGCCGGTGCCACCTATATTACCTTTCATCCCGAAGCCTCTGAGCACGTGGATCGCTCCCTGCAAGTGATACGGGACAATGGCTGCAAGTCGGGCTTGGTCTTTAATCCGGCCACCCCTCTGGATTATCTGAAATACGCCATCGACAAGGTGGATATGGTGTTGTTGATGTCGGTGAACCCAGGCTTCGGTGGGCAAAGCTTTATCTCCTATGTCCTGGACAAAGCCAAAGAAGTGCGCCGCATGATCGACGCAAGCGGCCGTGATATTCGCCTGGAGATCGACGGTGGGGTCAAGGTAGACAACATCCGCGCAGTGGCCGAAGCCGGCGTGGACACCTTCGTGGCCGGATCGGCCATCTTCGGCGCCAAACAGGACAGCGATCCGAATCACTACAACACCGTCGTCGCCGCCATGCGCGACGAACTGGCAAAGGCAAAAGTGTAGGCCGTAGTAAACGCGGAGGCCGCAGAGGCGCAGAGTTTGAAATAAAAGGGCTTCAGGTTTTCTTTGCGTACTTTGCGCCTTTGCGACCTCTCTCTGGTTCCCACGCTCCCGCGTGGGAACCTATAGCCCTGCCCTACCGAGCCAAACATATGCATTCCCACGCGGGAGCGTGGGAACGAGGTGCTAAAACGATTAATATATGATTATTCAGGACACTACACTAGCGAATCATTACAACACCGTCGTTGCTGCCATGCGTGACGAACTGGCCAAGGCCGGGATGTAATAATTCTTTGCACCTTTGGTGCGTCAGCTTTTGAGAAATAAAATGCCAGAATCAGCAATCAATAATTCGTTTTCGTTACCCTTGTCGGTCAAGATGGTGATGATCGATCTGGACGGGACCTTGATCCATACCGCGCCGGATTTGGCCGCCAGCGCCAACCGTATGCTCGAAGACCTGGATATGCCCACCCATCCACAGGACCAAGTGGAAAGATGGATCGGCAATGGTGTTGCTAGGTTGGTCAAGCGTGCCCTGACCGGCCAGATGCAGGCAGAACCCGAGGCGGCGCTTTTTGATCAGGCCTATACCAAATTTCTGGAGCACTATGCCAGATCGGTGTCGGCCCTGAGTCGTCCCTATCCAGGGGTGGTGGAGGGTCTCAATGCCCTAAAGGAAGCGGGTTTTGAATTGGCCTGCATCACCAATAAGGCCGAATCCTTCACTTTGCCCCTGTTAAAGGACCTGCAGCTGCACGACTATTTTGGCCTGATTCTGTCGGGTGACAGTTTGCCCAAGAAAAAGCCCGATCCACTACCCTTGCTTCATGCCTGCGAGTATTTCCAGATTACCCCTGATCATGGTGTGTTGGTAGGCGATTCCGCCAATGACACCCAGGCCGCACAGGCAGCGGGTATGCCTGCGGTGTGCGTGAGCTACGGTTACAGTCAGGGAGTCGACGTGCGCGGTCTTGGGGCCCAGGCGGTTATTGATTCATTGGAGGAATTGCCGCAATATATACAGCGTTATTCAACTCAGGCTTGAATCACCACCGGTAAACAGAATCATGAGATGGACAGACATAATCGAACGATGGCCCCAGAAGCTGTACGCCTGGATTGCCCCTGTTTGTCTATTTCATGAACCGGTGATGAGTAATGTCTATAAGCGAATCTGAATTTAAGCAATACGCCGAGCAAGGTTATAATCGCATCCCCCTGATGCGTGAGGTTCTGGCCGACCTCGACACCCCTTTAAGTACCTACCTCAAGCTCGCCAGTGGGCCCTACTCCTATCTATTCGAATCTGTCCATGGCGGAGAGAAGTGGGGGCGTTACTCTATTATAGGTTTGCCCTGCCGCATCCTCTTTAGGGTCGTGGGCAATCGTACCGTCATTGAGCAGGATGGTCAGGTTGTACGCGACGAGGAGGTCGAAGATCCGCTTGAAGAAGTGAGGGATTTCAAGTCCCAGTTCCGAGTCCCCGAAGTGGCCGGGCTACCCCGATTTACCGGTGGCCTGGTAGGGTATTTTGGTTACGACACGGTACGTCACATCGAAACTCATTTGGGGGACTGCACCAAGCCGGACGCCATCGGCAGTCCCGATATCTTGTTGATGGTCTCCGATGAGGTGGTGGTGTTCGATAACCTTGCCGGTCGACAGTACGTTGTGGTGCATGCCGATCCCGGTAAGGACGATGCCTGGAACCAGGCCAATGAGCGGCTCGAGTGGTTAGTCAAGCGCATCGCTCAACCTCTACCCGCACGGGAGCAGACCCCTTCTTCAAGGCGCGTCAGTGAGTCAGACTTCAAGTCCGAGTTTGATCAGGAGGCCTTCGAGGAGGCAGTGGATATTTGCCGTGAGTACATTCGTAACGGGGATATCATGCAGGTGGTGATATCCCAACGGTTGTCTATTCCATTTGATTCGGACCCGCTGGACCTATATCGGGCGCTGCGTACCTTAAATCCGTCGCCCTATATGTATTACATGGACCTTGAAGATTTCCATGTCGTGGGTTCATCGCCGGAAATATTGGTGCATCTGGAAGATGATGTGGTGACAGTGCGGCCCATCGCGGGCACGCGGCCCCGGGGAAAGGACGAGCAGGAAGACCAACAACTCGAAAAAGATTTGATGACCGATCCCAAAGAGTTGGCAGAGCATCTCATGTTGGTGGACCTGGGGCGTAACGATGCCGGTCGTGTGGCCCAAGTGGGCAGTGTACAGTTGACCGAAAAGATGGTGGTTGAGCGCTACTCCCATGTGATGCACATCGTTTCCAATGTCACCGGGAAATTGCGGGAGGGCCTGGATGAGATTGACGTGTTGCGTGCCACCTTTCCTGCGGGCACCGTGAGCGGTGCCCCCAAGGTGCGCGCCATGGAGATCATCGATGAGCTGGAGCCGGTGAAGCGCGGAGTCTATTCTGGCGCGGTGGGGTATTTGGGCTGGAATGGTAACATGGATACCGCCATTGCCATCCGCACCGCCGTCATTAAGGATGGCACCCTATATATCCAGGTCGGTGCCGGCATTGTTGCCGATTCGGCGCCAAGCCGGGAGTGGGACGAGACCATGAACAAGGGCCGCGCCATCTTTCGCGCCGTGGCCATGGCCGTTGCCGGGTTGAATAATATCGCCTAGTTACAGAGACTAATCTTGCCGCTAAGGCGCTAAGAAAAACTCATGGATGAGAATGATTTATCAAACAAGGTTATTGGTGCCGCTATAGAGGTGCACAAAAGTATCGGTCCAGGTTTGCTCGAAGCTATTTACAAGAATTGTCCTGAGGGCACTTCTATTAATTGATAATCCCTTCTCCCTCCGGGAGAAGGTTAGGATGAGGGGATATTAAAATCAATGACTTGTTCTTGTTTGTGGCAAAAACTATTATGTTATTAATGATCGACAATTACGATTCCTTTACCTATAACCTGGTCCAGTATCTGGGTGAGTTGGGTGAAGAGGTGCATGTGTACCGCAATGACCAGATCACTATCGGCGACGTGAAAGACATGGCACCGGAACGTATCGTGATCTCCCCCGGTCCTTGTACGCCCAATGAGGCGGGCATCTCTGTGGATATTGTTTCCAGTTTTGCGGGACGTATCCCGTTATTGGGCGTATGCCTGGGGCATCAAAGTATTGGTCAGGCCTTCGGTGGCCGTATTGTTCATGCCAAGCAACTGATGCATGGTAAGACTTCAATGATTCACCATAATGGTGAGGGGGTGTTTAAAGATCTCGATACCCCCTTCCAGGCCACGCGCTATCATTCCCTGGTAGTGGAGCCGGAAACCTTGCCGGAAGAGCTGGAGGTGACAGCCTGGACCGATGATGGTGAAATCATGGGACTGCGTCATAAAGATTATATTGTCGAGGGGATTCAATTTCACCCAGAATCCATACTGACCCAGTATGGCCATGAGTTGCTGAAGAATTTTTTGGAATTTTGATTTAGCCGCGAAGGCGCTTAATTCAGAGGAAAGATACAAGAGAGAACAAATCAGGCATGTAGGTTGGCGTTGAGCACAGCGAAGCCCAACAAAATATAATCAATAGAGGGTTAGGGCGCTTCTATTAATTATCAGTTCCTTCTCCCTTAGGGAGAAGGTTAGGATGAGGGGATAGTTAGAATTAATAGTTACCCTTGATTGACTCCCTCACCCTAACCCTTTTATGCCCTAGGGGTGCTCCCGGAGGGAGAGGGTATTAATAGAAGTGCCCTTACAAATAAATTAGAGGCCACCCATGGATATGCAAGCGGCTATACAAAGTGTTGTAGATGATAAAGACTTGAGTGCTGATGACATGCGCGCAGTGATGCGTACCATCATGACCGGTGACGCCACGCCTGCACAGATTGGTGGTTTTTTGATTGGTCTGCGCATGAAGGGTGAGACCATCGACGAGATTGCCGCCGCGGCTGAAGTTATGCGCGAGTTGTCCGCAAAGGTGGAAGTTGACGGCCCTCATTTAGTGGACACTTGTGGCACCGGTGGTGATGCCTCGGGTTCTTTTAACGTATCCACCGCCAGTGCCTTTGTGGTCGCTGCCGCAGGTGGCAAGGTGGCCAAGCATGGCAATCGGTCTGTTTCGAGTAAGTGTGGCAGCGCCGATGTGCTTGAGGCCGCGGGCGTCAAACTCGATATCACAGCCGAGCAAGTGGCCGCATGCGTCAATCAGATAGGCGTGGGTTTTATGTTTGCCCCCATGCATCACAGCGCCATGAAACATGCTATTGGACCCCGTCGCGAGATGGCAGTGCGCACTATCTTTAATGTGTTGGGGCCGTTGACCAATCCAGCCAGTACACCGAGCCAGGTTATCGGTGTGTTCAGCGCCGATCTTACTGAGCCCCTGGCCCAGGTGTTGGCGCAACTCGGCAGCGATCATGTGTTGGTGGTGCATGCCGATGATGGCATGGATGAAATTAGTATAGGCGCGCAGACGCGGGTGTCGGAACTCAAGGAGGGCCGGGTATCGACCTATAACATTAAGCCTGAGGGCTTTGGTATGCAGCAGACCGATACCGCGCAGATCAGGGTGAACGATGCCGCGCAAAGCCTGGCGATGATTAAAGGGGTATTTAATAATGAGGTCGGCCCGGCTCGGGATATCGTGGCGCTGAATGCGGGCGCCGCCATTTATGCGGCGGGGCTTGCCGATAGTCTGGTCGATGGGGTAGCCAAGGCCCAGGATGCCATTGCCAGTGGTAACGCGATGGAAAAGCTGGATGCCTTGGTGGAATTGTCTAATAGCTTTTAAATGGATTCGCCGCAAAGACGCAAAGAAAGCCAAGATGTTTATTGATAAGCGTATATGGGCACTTCTATTAATCGATAATCCCTTCTCCCTCTGGGAGAAGGTTAGGATGAGGGGATATTAAAATCAATAACTTATCTTTGTTTTATTCCCTCGCCCTCGCCCTTTTATGCCCTGGGGTGCTCCCGGAGGGAGAGGGGATTAATAGAAGTGCCCTAATGGGTAACTTTCGTACTCCTTTATAATTACGCTGCCCATGAATAAATCTGATATTTTATCCGAGATCCTCCAGCACAAGGCTACAGAAGTCTCTGCTCGGGTTAAAAAAACCCCCTTGTCTGAAGTCCGTAAACAGGCGGGGTTGGCATCGCCAACCCGAGGCTTTGCCGATGCCGTAGAGACCGCCATCAATGAGGGCCGGGCGGCGGTCATTGCCGAGATTAAAAAGGCGTCCCCCAGCCAAGGTGTGCTGCGAGAAGATTTTTGGCCCGCCGAGATTGCCCGTAGCTACGAATTGGCCGGGGCGGCCTGTTTTTCTGTACTCACAGACGAAAAATACTTTCAGGGTGCCGATGCCTATCTGCAACAGGTCCGTACCGCCTGTTCCTTACCGGCGTTGCGCAAGGATTTTGTGGTAGACCCCTATCAGGTATACGAGGCCCGCAGTCTTGGTGCAGACTGTATTTTACTGATTGTGTCAACTCTGGACGATGCTCAGTTGCGGGATTTTTATCATCTGGCCCGTGAGCTAAGCATGGACGTGCTGGTAGAAGTCCATGATGAACAGGAATTGGACAGGGCCTTGGGTTTGCGTGCGGCCTTGGTGGGTATTAATAATCGAAATCTGCGCACCTTTGAAACCCGGCTGGAAACAACATTGGAGCTTCTGGACAAGATTCCCGATGACCGTATTGTGGTGACCGAAAGTGGTATCCACACCCAGGCCGATGTGGCCCGCATGCGTGAGAACAAGGTGGATGCCTTCCTGGTTGGTGAAACATTTATGCGCGCCGAAGACCCGGGCGCCAAACTTATAGAGCTCTTTGGGTTAGCCTAGTTTAGGTTGTGAAGTTAACGCAGGGTGCGCAGAGGCGCAAAGGTCGCAAAGAGAGCTATTGTTGAAAATATGGGCGCTTCTATTAGCTGTTAATTCCTTCTCCTCAAGGGAGAAGGTTAGGATGAGGGGATATTAAAATTATTAAGTTATTCATAATTGACCCCCTCACCCTAGCCCTTTTATGCCTTGTTTCGGGTACTCCCGGAGGGGGAGGGTGTCAAGAAGCGCCCATGTACTGCTTTGCGCTCTTTGCGCCTTTGCGGCCTCCGCGTTAACAACGAGATTAAAGAATCGGCTATGAAAGCAAAAGTAAAATTATTAGAAGGCGTGAGTTTCGCCGGTGAGGCGGACAGTGGCCATACCGTAATCATGGATGGTCCCCCGGATCAGGGTGGACAAAACCGTGGTGTGCGGCCCATGGAGATGTTGTTATTGGGTATGGGGGGCTGTGCTGCCTTCGATGTGGTCCATATCCTGCGTCGTTCACGCTTCGAAGTGCACACCTGCGAGGCCGATCTTGAGGCGCAACGGGCCGATGAGGAACCCAAGGTCTTTACTGAAATAAAGATGCATTTCAAGGTCGGTGGCGTGGGGCTCAAAGATGCCGTGGTCAAACGCGCCGTGCAATTGTCAGCGGAAAAGTATTGTTCGGCCTCTATTATGTTGGGCAAGACCGCCAGGATAGTGCACAGCTACGAGATTATTGATGGTGATGACACATAGTGGGGAGCGGGTAAGCAGTAACGCTCCTGGGAACGGTGATCCCAACCGGGCCTTCGATGAGATAGTCGAAACCTACTATAAGGCCTGGTTTCGTTATCACCCGGAGGCTGCGGTAGAGGCAGGGGTGATGGGGTATGCCGGTCTATTGACACCTTACGGGGATGACGACATCGGCGCCTTGCTAAGCTTGCATCAAGCGTTGTTAGGCAGTATCGATGAGTTTAATGTCAACGGTCTTGATGCGGATAGACGCATGGACTGCCGTTTGCTCTATGGCGCCGCAGTGCTCGAGATGGAAGAGTTGCTGAATGCAGATTGGCGCAAGCGCGATCCCAGCCGTTTTGTCCCAGTCAACGCTATATACCAGCTTACCGTCAGACCTGTAGAAAATTTTACCGCCAGCCTGCGGTCTCGGTTACAGGCTATTCCAGAATATTTGCGTGGAGCGCGCCAGCTCATTAGCGAATGTCCCGAGAATATTCCAGGCCTATGGTTAGAGGCCGCCGTAGAAGAGGCGCGTAGTGGCGTAGAGTATTTACGTGGCTTGCCCGATCACCCCAAGGTAACCCGGTTGGCAAAACGACTCAGCGGCATGGAAGGCATGCTGAACGATGCAATTGAGTCCCTGATAGCCTACGCCGATATGCTAGAACAGGATTTGGCAGCGAAGTGTAGCGGAACGTTTGCCTGTGGACGTCAACGCTTTGATCACCTGCTCCACCACCGCCATGCCCTGGATGTGGATGCCAACCAATTATATTCATTTGGCCGCGCACTGTTTGAACAGACCGAGCGTGGCCTGAAGGATGTTTGCCTTGAATTGGCTGGCAACGAAGATATTGCCGCCATGACCGATCGCATACAGTCGGACCACCCCGCACCTCAAAACTTGCTGGCAAGCTATCGCCAGCAGATGCAGGCCGCTCGAGATTTCGTTACCCAAAATAATCTGGTGACTATGCCAAAGTTGGAGCATCTGGACGTGGTCGAGACACCTGTATTTTTACGCCACCAAATACCGTTTGCAGCCTATATGGAACCGTCACCCAATGATGCCGGTCAACAGGGCTACTATTATGTGACTCCGGCGAACAACGACGATGATCTGCGTGAGCACAACTATGCCGGTTTGATGCATACCTGCGTGCATGAGGCGTGGCCAGGGCACCATCTGCAGTTCGTGACCGCCAACAGCAATCGGGTATCAAGCAGTTTGCCGCGCTTGCTCAATCCCTCCGCGACTTTGTATGAAGGTTGGGCGTTGTATTCTGAACAATTGATGCAGGAACAGGGTTTTCTCGACAGACCCGAGCAGCGGTTTATTTTGTTAAAAGACCGCTTGTGGCGTTCCATGCGGGTTATGATCGACGTGGAAATCCAGACTCGGGATGTGAGCCTGGATGACGCAGCCGGTCGCATGGTCAAGTGGTTGGGTTTCACCCGCTCCCAGGCCATGGCCGATCTGACATGGTATTCTCAGTCGCCTACTGTGCCCATGGGTTATGCCACGGGGTGGGCCTTGATCAACGCCAGCCGGGATCGATTGCGCGCCGAAGAACAAGACCGGTTTCATTTGAAAGGCTTTCATGATCGTATGCTCAGTGCCGGTTCGATGGCCTTGCCCTTGGCCATTGAGCGCATCTTTGGTCACGATCATTGGCAATGTGTACGTGACATGGTATTTGGCCGTGAATAGGCCCCATCCCACCAGCGGCATGCGCCATGTGGCCCTTTGTGTAAAAGACATAGAGGCCTGTGAGACCTTTTATGCCGACCTTCTGGGCATGACCGTGGAGTGGCATCCGGATACGGACAATATTTATCTGACCAGCGGCAATGACAATCTGGCCTTGCACCGTGAATCTTCACCAGACCCTGAACAGCGACCCCAGCGCCTGGATCATATCGGGTTTATCATCGACGACCTCAAACAGGTGGACGTGTGGCACGATTTTCTGGTGGAGCAGGGCGTGACCATAAAAAAATCTCCCAAGACCCATCGCGACGGCGCCCGCAGTTTTTATTGCCTGGACCCCGATGGCACCTTGGTGCAATTGATTTATCATCCACCCCTTGTTGGTCGATGAGCCAATTTAAGTAGGCCAGGTTATTCGTATTGAAACGGTTGATAATCGTCATTCCGGGCCTGACCCGGAATCCAGTTTTTCAAAAGAGCCCTGGATGCCGGATCAAGTCCAGCATGACGGGTTAATTTAACGGGGCAGCAGCTACATTGAAACGTTTTAGAACCAAAGGTTATGTACCAGGGGGATGGCTCACCAACGGCGAGGTCGAAGGCCTGGAAATGGCCAACCTGCCACCCTTTCTACGCACCCTCTTGGTGACCGATGGCACGGTTACCAAGAGTATTGAAGCCTATTTTTGGGAGACCGTGAACGTAGAAAACCTGGGCCAGGGAGTGATGCCTATAGACCGTGATCTCGAATCGCTGGAGCTAGGGCAAGGTGACGAAGTGCTGCAACGCCGGGTTCGATTGGTAGGTGAGGACAGCGGGGCCATCTACGCCCATGCGGAATCTTTATTGCGTCTGGACCGCTTGCCAGAAGAACTTAATCACGAGTTACAAGCGGGCCGCATCGGCATCGGTGAACTGTTACGGGAACGTGGCCTGGAGACCTACCGCGAACTACTCGGCTTCGGCGTTGAGTCCATGGGTGATCTGGCAGAGGTATTTGGAGGCAATGACGCTGATCTTCTGGTGTCGCGGGTTTATCGTATTGCCTTGAATCACCACCCTACCATACTCATCACTGAGAAATTTCCTTTGTTGCTTTACCAGGACACTAAATAGCCTTCGCGGCAAAAATTATTTCAGCCTTTCTTTGAAGGCACTTCGTTTTATTCCCTCACCCTCGCCCTTTTATGCCCTGGGGATGCTCCTGGAGGGAGAGGGGATTAATAGAAGTGCCCTTAAGCAGATAGATTCAAACTGGCAAGGGTCTATACTGTATATCACCGAATATAGAATTAGGGGTAGGGACCCATGGAAAAGCGTAAACAGTCACGAACAGAGGTGGTGGTCAATGTGGAGATGCACTATCGGGACATCCATGCCCAGGGATTGCGTACCCGAAACGTGAGTCTGGGGGGTGTTCTTATCGAAGCCGGAGACTATCCGCTACCCCGCAAGGGGGAGACCGTAACTCTGCAGGTGGTCAACGGTGGTGCCCCAGGAACCGGGCGAAACTTCAGGACCCGGGTAGCCCGTGTCAATGAAGATGGAGTAGCGTTGCTGTTTCAGGATTTTGACCTTGAAGATTTCGAGTACCTGCAGGAAATGCTTGATTAGGCGGGACAACTATTCTAGAGGGCTCTTTACACCCTGTCCCCCACGATTCAAGACATGGGTATA
>DRJZ01000101.1 GCA_011052015.1 Acidiferrobacteraceae bacterium
CTAAGTCATTGATTTATATGCTAGCTTAGAATCTTGTCACTTGTAGATCTGCGGCCGCGCAGCGGCATAAGAAACTCTGTGGTGAATAAGCGCAAGACAAAAGGTGTTACCTGAAATTCAGGCGCCATGGACGAATGGCACTTACTTAAGCACCCTCTCCCTCCGGGAGATGGTTGGGGTGAGGGGATAAATTAACAAAACTAATTTTTTCTAGCTTTTACTTCCCTCATCCCCGGATCAAGTCCGGGGCAGGCTCTAACCTTCTCCCTGAGGGAGAAGGGACTAGAAAGCACTATATCAGCTTAAGTAAGTGCCATTCGTGCCATGGACCTGTTATAGGTAAATTTATGCAACGCTTGGGTTAGTCAATGCACGTTTTCTATGTCTCGGTTTGTCGACATTGAAGCGCTGTATAACAAGTGCCCAATAACAATAGGCATTACTATGAATCTTCATGAATATCAGGCCAAGAGTCTGTTTGAAAAGTACGGCGTGGCTGTACCCAGGGGCCAGGTGATTGGCGCATCCGAAGAGGCGGAAGCGGCATTGACGGAGCTCGAGGGACGCGCCTGGGTTCTTAAGGCCCAGGTTCACGCCGGGGGCCGCGGCAAGGCTGGCGGCGTAAAAATAACATCCGATCGTTCGGAAGCGATTGATTTTGTCAATCGGCTGCTGGGTTCACGCCTGGTGACCTATCAGACCGATAACAAAGGCCAGCCGGTTAACCAGATACTTGTGGAGGAACCCTGCGAGATAGAACGGGAACTCTATGTGGGTTTGGTAGTCGACCGGTCGTTGCGGCGCATAACGCTTATGTGTTCCACGGAGGGGGGCGTGGAAATCGAAAAAGTAGCGCAACAGAGTCCCCATAAAATTCTGCGAGCAACCCTTCATCCCATGGTGGGACTGCAACCCTTCCAATGCCGCCAACTTGCCTTTGGTCTCAAACTGCAGGGCGAACAGATCAAGCAGTTTGGCCAACTACTGTCCGGCTTGTGTCGACTATTTCAGGAAAAGGATCTAAGCCTGTTGGAAATCAATCCCTTGGTGGTAACAAAGAGTGGTCAACTACTTTGTCTCGATGGAAAAATCAATGTCGATGACAACGCCTTGTTTAGACACAAAGACCTTGTTGAACTCCGTGATACGAGCCAAGAGGATGACCGGGAAATTCGCGCCAAGGAGTGGGACTTGAGTTACATCGCATTGGACGGTGATATCGGCTGCATGGTCAACGGTGCCGGTCTCGCCATGGCCACCATGGATTTAATCAAGTTGCATGGCGGTCATCCGGCCAACTTTTTAGACGTGGGCGGCACGGCGACCAAGGAGCGGGTTGCTGAGGCCTTCAAAATTATTTTATCGGACGAAAATGTGAAAGGCGTGTTGGTCAACATCTTTGGCGGTATCGTGCGTTGTGATTTGATTGCCGAAGGTGTTGTCGGCGCGGTGGGTGAAGTGGGGATCGATGTGCCGGTGGTGGTCCGTCTTGAAGGCAATAAGGCGGATGTTGGCCACGATATTTTAGAGCTAAGTGGATTGAATATTATTGTCGCGGCAAACTTGAGGGACGCAGCACAAAAGATTGTGTCGGCCGTAGGGGGCCGTCAATGAGCATTTTGGTTGATAAAAATACAAAGGTTATCTGCCAGGGGTTCACCGGCAAACAAGGCACGTTTCACTCGGAACAAGCGGTAGCCTATGGAACGGCAATGGTGGGGGGCGTTACGCCGGGGAAGGGCGGCCAGAAACATTTGGGCTTACCCGTGTTTGACACCGTACGCGATGCGGTGGACGAAACGGGAGCGGATGCTTCGGTCATTTATGTGCCCGCGCCCTTTTGTAAGGACGCGGTATTGGAGGCGGTTGATGCCGGTATCCGGTTGATTGTATGTATAACAGAGGGCATTCCCACTCAGGATATGCTCTATGCCGGTGCCGTGGTTCAGGAAGCAGGGGCCCGGCTGATTGGACCCAACTGTCCCGGTGTGATTACCCCAGGCGAGTGCAAGATAGGGATCATGCCGGGGGACATCCATATGCCGGGTAAGGTCGGCGTCGTTTCTCGTTCCGGCACCTTAACCTACGAGGCTGTCAAACAGACCACCGACATCGGTTACGGTCAAAGCACGTGTATCGGTATCGGCGGCGACCCGCTGCCGGGCACGAACTTTGTAGATTGTCTGGCCATGTTTGAACAAGACCCGCAAACGGAAATCATCCTGATGGTAGGCGAGATCGGCGGGACAGCCGAGGAAGAAGCGGCGGAGTACATTAAAAACCATATCTCGAAACCGGTCGTGGCTTATATCGCGGGGATGACCGCTCCGAAAGGCAAACGCATGGGCCACGCCGGCGCTATCATTGCGGGCGGCAAGGGGACTGCGGCGGAAAAGTTCGCCGCCCTGGAGACGGCAGGTGTGAACATTGTAAAGTCTCCAGCCGATCTTGGCGCGACGATATTAGATAAAATTTAGGGAAGCGCTGATCGATTCGTCATTCCGTAGCGAAGCGAAGAGCCGGAATTCAGAGTAGTAAAATCAATATATTACTGGATTCCCGCTTGACGTGCAGGATGCACTAATACTGGCGAAGGCCATGGATGGCCGAGAGCAGTGCCGCGGGAATGACCGGGGCTGGAATTAATCAGAGGTTCCTTAGGGAAGCGCAGCGGAAATGCTCAGATGTTTTATTTCGAGCCACCACGCTTTTTTTTATTAATCAGGCTCTGAATTACAGGGAGAAGTAATAACAGCAAAAACCATCGACTGTTTTCCATAATTAGCCTGGATAGCATGAAGAAAGAACTGTTCTCAAAATAATTCTTCGCAATGCCATCATTTGCATGATTGGCAATGGCCACGCCTCCTTGAGCATATTCATTGGCCATTGCAAATCCACCGGAGGCAGCTTGCCATGCTATGGCCCCACCACCGGAAGCCATAATGCCGATGGCTCCGCCACCTAAGGCAAACAATCCAATTGCCAAACCAGCAAATGAAATCAAACCGACGGATAATCCACCGATTGCAATACCACCAAATGCGGCACCCCCTATCGAAATTAGGACGCCAAAGGAAATATCACCAACGGCAATCCAGCCCTTAGCCACACCTCTCTTATGGCGCCCATTTACTATTTCGCCTGTTGTAATATGGACGAAAGGCAATCCAAGCAAGGCCATTTTTGATTTGTAGTTCACAACGTTTCCTCTTCAAAAGAGTTTCCATCTGCTGCCATATCCGTGACAGATTTCCTCTCTCAGTCATAGATGCTCAGAACGTTTGAAATAAGCGGCGTGTTTATTTACGTCTGCTTAATTGACGCGTTATGAGTTTCATACCACAATTAGGTATATATTGGTACTTAAAAGGTGGGCTATGTCTAAAAATACCAGCATTACTTTGGGTGAACACTTTGACAGCTTTATTACAGGCCAGGTTAAAAGCGGACGATTTGGCTCCGCAAGTGAAGTTGTAAGAGCAGGACTTAGGCTGCTTGAAAACACAGAAACAAAACTTGAAACTTTGAGACATATGCTTAA
>DRJZ01000102.1 GCA_011052015.1 Acidiferrobacteraceae bacterium
ATCGTCGAAAAGATTTAAAGTTCCCAAGAAATCTCTGATAAACCAATCTGTCCCGAATCAAGTCACTAGGGAAATTCTGATCAATTGAACTTGAACCACCAAGACGCCAAAAATTTTCTTTATAAAAATCAACATGCTATTAGCTTGGTGACCTTGGCGGTTGAACGTATTAATCAGAGGTTCTCTAAATCACCCCGTGTAGGGTGGGCATTCATGCCCACGCAATGCAATGCGCAATAACATGATCTGGGAGAGTTGACCCGGACGCGGTGGGCACAAGCGCCCACCCTTCGACTTCTCAAGGCCTTCAGAAAGGCCTGGCCGATGCCGATCCATACCCCATACGTCTGTGTATTCACCTTATTACTCTGAGAAGGATTATAACAAATGATATCTTTCGCTTCGAAGGGACAATGTTTGGTACATCAAAACATGGGGGCTAAGAACCGTTTGCTGCGAACACCGTGGTGCTCGCGGGGCCTTGCCGGGGGTGCGCTGATCTTTTGTCTTTTGACGCCCGTCGCCTACGCGGAGCTCATCCTGTTCCCAAGCCTCAACCTGAGTCAGCGCACGGATTCAGGGACGGAGATCGATCTGGATGATCGAGAGCTGGGGGTGGGGGCGGACCTATTTTACAGCCGTGATTTCGGGCGTTTACGGGTGCTGGGCGAACTGCTCCTCTCCGAGAAGGAAGCGGACCTGGAAAGATTGCAGGTGGGCTGGCAGGCCCTACCCGAAACCACCCTGTGGCTGGGACGATTTCACACCCCCTTGGGCTACTGGCATGCCCAATATCACCATGGCAGCTTTCTGGAGACCAGCATCTCCCACCCGGCCATCACCAACTATGAGGACAATGGCGGAATTCTACCCACGCACGCCACCGGCCTGCTGGTTCAGACCTCGAAGAACTACGGGGCATCTTCGCTGAATATGGACCTTGGCCTCGGGGCGGGCCCGGAATTAAGGCAGCAGTTGGAGGCGATGGATGTGTTGTCTCCCGGCACGGGCCGCCACAAGCTCAATGCGAGCCTGCGGATCGCCTACCACCCAGATGCCCTGGGTCCAAGGGTGATCGGGGTATTCCTCAACCATAGCCGCATCCCCGGTGCGGGCCCGGCGCCCAGAGAAGTTGAACTGAGCGTGGCGGGGCTCTACGCCAACTGGGAAAAGGCGGATGTGCGACTATTCGGCGCTGCCTTCGCCGTGGCGAACCGCCTGGACCGTGGAAACGGCGGCACTGAGCAAGGTTCGTTCGTCTCCGCCTACCTTCAGGGGGAATGGAACCACCATCCCCAGTGGACATTCTACGGCCGAGTGGAAGGGGCCCAGGGGGTAGATAATGACCCCTATCTCGCCCTATTCCCGAACTTTGTAAGGGATCGCACCATGACCGGGGTCCGTTTCGATTTAAGCGACAAACATGCCCTCAAGCTTGAGGTCGCCAACATTCGGCGCAACCGCGACCATTACCGCCAGATCAACCTGCAATGGAGCGCGGCGCTGCCATGAGAACACGTTGGTCCGCCCGCTTCGCGGCGACGGTATTACTGTATATGAGCTTGTTCACCCATGGCGCCGACCACAACGCACGGCGTTTGGTGCTGGTCGCGAGCGAAGATTTCCCGGTCACCGTACTTTCCAGGTTCGATGTGCGCAGATTATTTCTGGGTGTACCGGTCATGGCGGGCCAACAACGCCTGCTGCCGCTGAACAACACCACCGGTCCCCTGGTCCATCAAGTGTTTCTGCAAAAGGTTATCTATATGTCATCGCAAAAATATAAACGTCTGTTGTTAGCCAGGGTATTCCGCCAGGGCGGGGAACGACCGGCATTTCACTCCAACCCCAAGGAACTGCTCAAGGCCTTACAGACCCGGGCAGGTGCGGTCAGCTATATGTGGGCGGACACGGCAAAGACAACTCCCGGCTTGAAGGTAGTGCAAATACTATGGCAAGGTTCGATATATTAACCCGCTTCGTGCACACCTATTCTGGCCGTATGGCCCTGGGTATGTCGGCGGTGCATGCACTATTGATTCCCACCGTTTCCTGGGCGGTCTTCCTTGTAATCGAAGATAACCACCAGACGAGATTCTCGATCATGTACGCGGTGATGCGCAGATGTTCTCCGCTCACCTGTCGCGTGAATCAAGGAAAAGCCACCGCTAGATTCATTGGACGCTTTCGTGGAAGACACCATTCTCAGCGGCCAGATCGTGTTCCTGGAAATCGTTGCGGGTGAAAGAGTGGTGTTAAGGAAGTCCGTAGACACACTGACCGTACCAGGGCGATTTAAGGAGGATTTTTTCTTCGGGCAGCACGATGACGATGTCTATTACATATCAATACCCTTGCCCAACGAACCGGTCGGGTCGACCGTCACCCATTTGCGGCTCGGTTATGACGAGGGTCCGGCCCACAAATGGATCGAAAAGATATTTTATTACGGGCTATATATTGCGGGGGCTATGTCGTCTTTACGCTGTTGCTGATCGTCTGCTCACCCCATACCTGACCCGACCCCTCAGTCGGCTGCGCAAGGCCGCGCATGAGATTGCCGAGGGAAACCACACCTCAAGATTTATCCCGAAAACCCGTCTTGAGGTGACAAGCCTCGCTGGCGACCTTGAGCATATGCGCCGGGAACTGCTGGACCAAAGGGATCAAATTATCGCTAGCCACGCACAACTTGAAATCAAGGTGGCGGAACGGACCGTAAAATTGGAGCGGGTTAGCGAGGAACTCACGGTGACGCACGACAAGGCGATGGAATCGGTGCGCCTCAAATCGCAGTTTCTCGCCACCATGAGTCACGAAATACGCACCCCCATGAACGGAATCTTGGGTATGCTCAGTCTGTTACAGAATGGAAACCTGGAGCCGAAAGATCGTGGCTATCTGAAGATAGCGGTCCATTCCGCGCAGACCCCCTGCTGACTTTGCTTAACGACATCCTGGACCTTTCAAAAATCGAGGCCGGGCAAATGGATATCGAACAAGCCAGGTTCGATGCACACCTTTTAATGGAACATGCTGTCGCACTGATGACCCAGTCCGCCCAGGAAAAACACATCGAGATCCAGTCCTCGGTTTCTTCAGAAATCCCAAAAATGGTGTACGGCGACCCCACGAGACTACAACAGGTACTCGGCAATCTCATTGCCAACGCCATCAAATTTACCGCAGAAGGCTCAGTAGCGGTAAACCTCACTCTGGAGTCTGGGTCTGGGAATCCCGAACCCGAACATAAGACCGACAATTCAACCTCCCAGGCGGGCCCTGCCATTCTACGCTTTGAAGTCAAGGACACAGGCATCGGTATTGATGATGAGGCCCAGATACGCATCTTCGAGCCTTTTATCCAGGGGGACGGGTCCACAACCCGCCAATATGGCGGCACCGGGCTGGGACTGAGTATCTGCAAACAATTAGTGGCGCTGATGGGAGGAGAAATGGGGGTTGGGTGCGCGCCTGGACAGGGTTGCCTGTTTTGGTTCACCATCCCGGTTGCAGTAGTCGAAACCGATCTACCGAACACCCTCTCCGGTCCCTCACGGAATAAGGACAAGCCGGTGACGATAGACCAAGAGAAAAATTACAATATCCCTATCCTGGTCGTTGAAGACAACATTACCAACCAGAAGGTGGTTATGGCGATGCTGAACAAACTCGGCTATGAAGCGAAAATAGCATCTGACGGCGTGGAAGCATTGGCGGCAATGGCGGACAAATGCAATTGTTACCGCCTCATGCTGATGGATTGCCAAATGCCACGAATGGACGGCTACCAGGCCACAAAGAAAATTCGGGAGCTAGAAGCCGGTCAACGGCACACGCCCATCGTCGCCATGACCGCCAATGCGATGGATGGCGATCGGGAACGTTGTTTGGCAGCTGGGATGGACGATTACATGGCCAAGCCCTTCACGCTGAATGAACTCAAAACCATCATTGAAAAATGGCTTGACAGTAAGAACGTCCGCTGAACCCTCAGCCCTGCCTTAACCAACCATTGCACAAACTTACCTGACAGGCCCACGTTACCTGAGTTTCAGGTCACACTTCTATCGTATTGCGTTTATTCACCACAGAGTTTCTTATGCCGCTGCGCGGCCGCAGATCTACAAGTGACAAGATTCTAAGCTAGCATATAAATCAATGACTTAGAAAT
>DRJZ01000103.1 GCA_011052015.1 Acidiferrobacteraceae bacterium
AGGGTGGGCATTTATGCCCACGCGACTCATGCGCAATGACATTATCGGGGTGCTTGGCCGGTGTTCGGTGGGCATGTGTGCCCACCCTACTCGTCTATATCATCCAACCTGGTTTCTTGATACCAACGCTTTGACATGTTTAAGGCCATTGGCAGCCATGGGGTATAGATGAGCCCGTATCCAGTTTTTAACATCCAACCCCGCAGCCAGGGTGGCGGGTATGGTGACGAGGGTAATGAGGGTGGCGAATACCAGTCCCCAGGATAGGGCCAGGGCCATGGGGGAGACAAAGGGGTCGAGGCCACCCCAGCCGTAGGCGGTGGGGAGCAAGCCGACGATGGTGGTGATGGCGGTAAGGATGACTGCCCGTAGACGGCGGCGGCCCGCCTTGATGATGGCCTCGTGGGCTCCCATGCCTGCCTGGCGCGCCCGTTGTATAAAGACCAGCAACACCAAAGAGCTGTTGACCACTACACCGGTCAAGGCAATCATGCCCAGGCTGGTCATAAAGGACAGGGGCATGGGTTTCCAGAAAAGATCGTGCACATAAAAGCTGACGATGATGCCGATAGCGCCAAAGGGGATGGCCAGCATGACCACAAGGGGATAGCTCAAGCTGTTGAACTGGATGGCGAGGATGAAAAAGATCCCCACCAGCGCAAAACCAAAGGCTACCACCAGGCTGACAAAAGATTCTCTGTTCTTTTCTTCCTCACCGCCATAACCGACAGTGATCTTGTCTGCCAGATCGCCTAACCATTTGTTTTCGTTGTCACGCACCATGCGGTTGAGCGCAACGCTGGTGAGTTTGCTCACGTCGGTGTCGGCGACCACATTGATGACCCGAATCCCTTCCTTGTGGCGGATGGTGGTATAGCCCGGTTTTTCTTCCAGTCGAGCGATCTTGTTCAGGGGTATTAAGCCATCGCGTTTGTTGGGCACCAGGGAATTCAAGAGTTGCTTGAGTTCATCATCATTGCTGTTTGGATAACGGATGGTGACATCGATTTCTTCGGTGCCGTGGCGTACTACCGATAGGGGCAAGCCCCCACTGGCAGCCTTGACGTGTTGTGCTGCCGTTGCCAGGTCCACACCCGCGTAAGTGGCCAATTCCCGATCGAGCACCAGGTGCAATTCATCATCGCCACGTTTTAGCCCGCTATCGATGGAGGTAATGCCCTCAATGGTTTTGAGATATTCGATTAAACGTTGCGCCGCCTGTTCGCCTGGCTTTTCGTCATAACTGGATATTTCCGCCTCCAGGGCGCGACCCAGTGGCGGACCCTTACGGATCTCGGTAAAGGCGATATCCAGTTTGGGAAATTTGTCTGGAATGATCTTCGCCAGTTGATGCATTTCCTTCAGGACATCGTGTTCGGGTCGGCTGATGGCAGGGGTATAGATGGCGCGAATCTGACCATAGCGGCTGCCCCGTTGGGTCAAGGGGTCGCCCAGGTCCACCGAAACGTCGCCACTTTTTTGCAGGGTGGACTCCAGATATTTAGGGTCGACGTGACCACGAATCTCTTTGTCGATGTCACGCAGGTGTTGGCGCATGTTATTAAGGCTGGTGCCAGGGGGTGCGGTAACACGAACAACGAATTCCTCCACCCCGGCGGGGGGAAACAACTGAAACGGCATGGTCAGTGCCAGCAACAGAGCCGCAGCCAAGGCTGCAAAGGAGATCGCCACCGTGGCCCATCGAAACCGCACCGCCCGCGCCAGCAAGGCTGCATAGCGATCTTCCAAAGCCACGATCCATCGGCGCTCCGGTGGGTGTCTGTCCGGGTGGGTGACGTGGGCCACGTGGCTGGGCAGGATCAAAAAAGATTCCAACCAGGACAGCGTCAATAAGGTAATCACCACCACCGGGATGGCAAAAATAAACTTACCGATAATTCCGGTCATGAACATCATCGGGATGAATGCAGCAATGGTGGTGAGGATGGTAGTGGTCACCGGCCCGATCAGTTCCACTGCGCCAGTGACTGCGGCCTGGTGCGGCTTCATGCCCTGTTCCATGTGCCAGGTAATGTTTTCACCGATGATAATGGCATCGTCTACCAGCATGCCCAGCACCATGATGAACCCCATCATGGAAATCATGTTCAGGCTTACACCGGAAATGAACAGCACAAAGATGCCCGACATAAAGATAATGGGTAGCCCCCAGGTGGTGGTCATGGCCACCGAGAAGCGTAAAAACAACAATAAAGAAACGAAGACCAGGATCAGTCCCACCATGCCGTTATTGGTGAGCACGCCCAGGCGCAGACGCACAAACCGCGAGAAGTCCTGGAACACCGTGATTTTTACTTGGGCTCCATAGCGTTCGGGGACGGTGGCGACGTACTTCTTTACTTGGTCCACGGTATCGATAATATCGGCGTCGGACTGTTTCAGTATCAGCATGGACAGGGCCGCCTCGCCTTTCACGTCGTAGAGGACGGTGGGTTCGATCAGGGTTTCGGCAACGGTAGCTACATCGGAAAGGCGCAGCACATTACCGGCTTCGTTGGCCCGCAACACAAGGTTGGCGGCGTCTTTGGGACCAGTAAACTCTCCCACGACCCGCACCACCTTTTGCCCACTGACGGTATTAATGTCGCCGCCGGGCACGTTGAGGTTCCAATTTTGTATGCTGCTGGCAATTTCCCCTACCGAGATATGCTCCTTGGCCATGCGTTTAGGGTCGACCACTATCCTGATCTCGGCCTTACGATCACCCAACACGGTGACTTGTGCCACGCCTTTAATATTGAGCAGGTCGTTTTTGATGTCATCTCCAAGGCGTTTGACGCCCAGTTCACTGATGGGTGCGGAGAGGGCCAGACGCATGATGGGAAATACCGCACCATCTACCTCTATTACAAAGGGGTCTTCACGCAGGTCGCTGGGCAGGTCGGCACGGTTGACCGCTAAGTTGACTTCATTGGAGATACGGTCTCGGTTGGTGGCGTCTGGATCCAGTTCCAGGGTAATGCGCCCGGAACCGGGGAAGGACATGGAGATCATCTTGTCGATGCCATTGAGTGAGCGCAGCTCTTGTTCAATGGGTGTGATGATGAGTTGTTCAATCTCTTTGGGCGAGGTGCCCGGATAGACCACGTTCACCTGGATGAGGTCCAGATTCACATTGGGAAAGGCTTCGCGATTGATCATGAACGCAGCGTACAGACCCAGTATGATCAGGAAGACAGAAACCAGGTTGATGATCAGGCTGCGGTCGACCAAAAAACCGATGATAGTCTTCATCCTTTTTGCTCATCCTCAACGTCTACCCCAGGAAGACCCATTGTGGGCCGCACGATACCCTTCCATAATTGCCCGCGGAGCAACACCAATTTGTAGTATCGGCGTTGCAGTTCGATGCGGTGTAGCGCCAGGGCCAGTGCTGTGGCCGATAGCTCGTTTTCAAATTGAATGAGTTGGCTGGTATCGGTGCGGCCTTGTTTGTAGCGACTCAGGGCCTCGTTCAATTTGGCGTGCTCGCTTTTCAGGCTGATGTAGTAGGCCTCCAGGGCGGTTTGGCCAATTCTGAATTCGGCCAGCAGGCTGGCGAGTTCATAGCGCAGGTCATTGAGGGTTTGTTGTTTGTCCTGGATGGCAATACTTCGGTCCAGACGGGCTTGATAGAGTTGTGCGTTCAATCCCCGTTTGTCCAGAGAACGGGTAAATTCAATATTAATGCTGCCCACATCATCAGACTCATAGGAGCTGCCGCCTGCAGTAATGCCCACGCGGCTGCGTTTGCCTAAGGTCATGACCAGGTCGAGCTTGTCCTTACGGGAATCCCGTTGGGTCTTGATCGTGCTGTCGGCAAGTGTGAGGCGCGCCTGGGCTGATGTCAGGGAGGGGCTGTGTTGGGCCACTTCTTTGAATAGGCCATCAAATCCTTTGCCGGGGAACGGCGTGTCCGCAACCGTTTTAGGCTCGAATCTTGAGTTCCAGGGCCGACCCATGAGACGGTTGAGCGAGATCTCTTGCTGTGCCCAGGCCATTTCCAGGGCCTTGAGTTGGGCGCGCTGATTATTCAGTTGCGCTGCAACTTGCAACAGATCTTTGTCTTCGGCAATGCCGAGCCCGGATTTGCTCTTGATATACTTTTGCAGGCGTTGGGTGCGGTCCAGTGACTGTTCGGTATTGTGAATACGCTCCAGGGTTGTCTTTGCCGCCAGGTGGAGGTCGATGACCTGGACCGCCAGTTGATCATATAAGCGCTGCTCTTCTGCCTGGGCCAAAAGTAAACTGACATTCGCGCCGGTCAGGCCCTCTGCGTATGCAGGGTTACCCTTACCCTTGCCCAGGGGTACGCGGTAGCTGATGTCCACGTTGGTGGTGTTCAGGGGGTTGGGGAGTGTGGGCAGTACCGTAATCGCGGATTCATCACGCCTGCGTTCCACCTGCAAACCCAGGGTAGAACCTGAGCGGGTAAGTTTGGACAGATTGCCTATGGTACGGAGGGTATCTACCGTGGTACCCAAAAGGGTGTATTCTCTCGTGGCCCCGCCCCGCAGGGCCAATTGCCAACCCAGTTGGCTTTGTACACGCAGGTTGTCTTGTTTGGCCCTTTCTACTTGTAGGGTGGCGCCTTTGATGGATGGGTAGTAATCCACGACTTGTTGCAACACCTGTTCAATGGTGAGGCCCTCTGCGTGACCGGACTGAATCCACAGCGATGTTACCAGCACGATGGTTGCAGCTTTTTTCATGTGTTTTGCCCGTGTTTTTTCAGGCCTTGTAAAAACAAATCAATGTGCAGGTTGATATAGGTGTCCCCGTCTTGGGGGTCATCATAGGGTCGCAGGGAGTGCGCCCAGATGTTGATTTGTATGATTGGCGCCATCAGCAGGCGGGTTACAGTAGGGATGTCGACGTCGCGAAACTCGCCGCGTTGTACCCCGGTTTGGATGATTTGCTCAAGCAGACTGCGTACACGTTTAACGACATTTTCCATATAGAATCGCGCCATGTCTGGAAAATTTCCGGCCTCGGAGATGACAAGTTTGGGGATGCCGGAAAGAGGGGTATTCCAGATACTACCCCACCAGCCGTGCACCAGTTGTTTGATCAACGCCTCGGTGCTGCCTTGGTAGTTTTTGACCAGGGTCTCGACTTCATCAATCATGGGGGTGATGAAGTGCTGTATCACCGCGTGAAAAATCTTTTCTTTACTGTCGAAATACAGGTAGAGCGTACCCTTGGAGATACCGGCCTGTTTGGCTACTTCCGCCATGCGGGTAGCGCTAAAGCCCTTCTCCACAAACAGGGCCAGGGCCGCCTCCACGATTTCTTCGGGGCGGGCCTCTTTGCGTCGTCGCCAGCGGCAATGGCACCTGGACTTGGGTATGGTGAGTGTCATGGGGGTCCGTGAAAATAACTGACCGGCTGGTCATTTAATCCCTAAACCGGGTCATTGTCCAGTGTTCGAGAGTGGATGGGCGGCAAGGATAGAAGCTTTATTGTTGCCTTAACGCAAAGGCGCCAAGACGCAAAGAATTCGCAATTGTAACCACTTTTGGGCGATATCTTTAGACATGCAGTGTTTATTTTCTATTGCGTAGGCACATCATGTGGCGCGGTCCCTGGCAGGATAGCTCCCAAGCCCCCCACAGGCTTTTTATATAGGCCACCAGATCTCGTGCTTGCTCCGTGGTGAGGGTATTTTCCCAGGCTGGCATGCGACTGCCCGCCCGCGCCCCCTTTAGGATCGTTTTCGCCAAACCTTCGTCGGTGTGGTGCCAGGTGTGCATGGAGTTGTCCAGGGCCGGTGCGGCGTTGTAACTTTTGGCCCAGGGCGCAACAGCCTCGCCCGCGCCTTTCTCGCCGTGACACGCCAAGCAGTACTTTTCGTAAAGTTTGGTGCCGCGGGCAACGGCTGCGGGCTCGGGGGGCTTATTGGTCTCTGCTGAAACAGGCCAGGCTACCATGAGAAAAGGAATCAATGTTGCTAACAGGGTACCGATACGCATCACACTCTCCGAAGTTGTTTATTAGCAGAATCGGCCGCACCCACCAACAGGGTTTGGCAGTAATCCACTGGGTCTAAGCTATTGTAGCAGTCCTGGCGCGCCTAGAAATAGGCCCACTGACGACTGTTAGCGCCATGATGGGGAATCGTTTGCCCCTTCTCCCGGAAGGACCTCGGTGCACCCCTTGAGGGGGTACTAAAAAGAGCCCCCTTGTATGTTTACACCCTGTAGGAGCGGCATCTTGCCGCGAGGGGCATACCCATAATGTGAATCGCGCCTGGAAGGCGCTCCTACAGTGATACAAGGGTCCCCTTGCGGGGTAGAAGGGATTATCAATTAATAGAAATGCCCACATGTATAGCCCGGTGGGATTTTCTGGAATACAATAATCACTCAGCGTTATAGAAAGGAGTCTTGATAATGAAAAAGGCATTGCTCGTTGTTTTCTTAGTGTTTGTCCAATCGGCCTGCACTGCGACCCTCCCCACCGCCCGCAATGGCGATTCCAAAACCCGATTAGCCTTACTTGATGTTCGTAACACGGTAAAGGTGCTGGAGAAAGATTCGATTGACTCATCGGTAGAGGGATTCAATCGTGGCAAAAACGAGGCTTTGGTTGAAATTTGTCGTGGCCCGGATGCGCCCCCTCTCCTTGAGAAGGGTCAGAAGGGCTTTGTTGCCCAGGGCTTGGTAAAAGTAGCATTCGACTTTATTCTGAAACCGATTGTTTCCCATATGGTGGGCGATATAAATGATCGGGTGCAAAGTAAGTTGGATGAGTATATTGCCAGCCACGACGCGAGTGTGCTTACGGATCGGTTTTATACGCAAACTGATCCTTATCTAAAGTTGGGTTGGCACTGTTTTCGGTTTACCCGCAAGGTCGAAAATGATGTGGATGGCGAGACTGTTCTAGACCTGTTAGGGCAATTCCGATTGTCTCGGGATCGTGGCGCTCTATTAGTGAGGCCATTACGTTTCTATTTCAATCGCGCTCAGGCCAAGGGCGATGTGGTAGGGATTGCCATTTCTCTCAAGGCCTCATCGGTATGGCGCAATAATGCTTCACGAAAGGCCGAAAAAACCTTCGATACGGTGTTAATCAATGAGGTGCGTAGTGCAGATGCGCCCAGGGTAAGTTATTACTTTGGCCTTAACGAGAAAGAAGGCGCGTTACCTTTTACCCCCGTCAAGCTGCCCGCCTGGACCTACAAGACGGCCAACAAAGGGGCCACGGGGAATGTGTTGTTAACAGTTACGGTGGCCGAGTCTGGTAATGTGCCGGATGATTTGGCCCTGTTCGCAAAGATTTTTGACGACAAAAAAGATGATTTGAGCAAGCTGATTTCCAAGGCGATTGGGGCGACCATTGGTGCAGGGAAGTAAAAGGAACTTGCCGCGTGGGCATGAATGCCCGCCCTGCACAGGACGGTTTATGCAATGACTGGGTAAATTCAATCCTACAAAATGTTGTAGGTGCGAATTTATTCGCACATAAAGGCCCGCAGAAATCATAGGGTGGCACTTGTGCCCACCGAAGGGAGTATATAGCCATAAAAGACCAGGGAGGTGGACTATGAATTTTAATAATGCCTGTCATTTAAAGGCTAGCCTTATAGCCGAGGGGCTCAACAAACTGTTACCCACCATTGCAAAATTGCCCCAGGCCGCAGCGGTAGTGGCACGGACTCAGGCCAGCGCCCGCGCCATTAAGCGGCCACGCCTGCCCTTGGCTATGGGTATACAGGGCAGGCGTGGAAAATATAAGTTGGCCCTGCGGATACAAGAGGTGCACCCTGGCTTAAATGGCATTGTGGACCACATTCGCAAGGCCGCGCGGGGGGAGTGCGAGGTGCGCATGGTGGGTAATGTGGTCAAACAGGCCCCTTGGTACCAAAACAGAAATCGGCCGCTTCGGATTGGGGGTTCGATCAGCCACTATGGTGTGGAGATGGCCGGGACCCTGGGCTGTTTTGTCCGTAAACTCGGCAAGCCGGATGATGATTTTATTCTGTCTAACAATCATGTCTTGGCCAATGAGAATCAGGCCAATGCGGGCGACCGCATCATCCAGCCGGGGATGCTTGATGCTGGCCTCAGTCCCGCTGATGATATCGGCCGTTTGGACAAAGTTATTCCCTTAAAGAGTAAAAAGAATGTGGTCGATGTGGCTCTGGCTTCTCTGGATGAAGGCACGGACTATTACGTGAATTGGTTGGAGACCCTGGGTGACATCACCGGGGTCAGGACCGGCATGTTAGATGAGGGCGAGACGGTTTTTAAGGTCGGGCGCACCACTGGCGTGACCAAAGGCCGAGTGGGTGCTATTGAGCTTGATGGTCTGCGTGTGGGTTACGATACCGGTACCAAGGAGTTCAATGGCCAAATCGAGATTGAGCCTGATGGTGACCAACCCTTCAGTCTGGGAGGTGACAGTGGTTCACTCATCATGGACAGTCAGCGCCGGGTGGTAGGGCTATTGTTTGCTGGTAATGACGTGGATGCGACCTATGTGAACCCTATCGGTGAAGTGCTGGATGCACTAAAGATTGAATTGGCTCTTTGATGGGCCTATATAGAGGTAATGAGTCCCAAGACCCCATCCAAAAAAAACACCAGCCTCGATGCAGCCCGTGCCGCAAAGACCAAGGCGAGTGAAGTGTTTGCCGATCTGGCGGTGGTCAACGGTATCGGCATTACCCGTGACCGGGGTGAGTATGCGGTGAGGGTCA